>CAZZXJ010000352.1:0-6942 GCA_964657905.1 uncultured Stigonema sp. | reverse complement strand
CTAATGTAAAGATTTATTTATTTATGAGAGAGCATTTCTAACATTTATATAACATAATACAGAATGAGCAGCAGATGAGGAACTCGATTCATGCCCTATACAACCGAAGATGGAGGTCGTCTAAATAATTTTGCAAGAGAACCAAAGATTTATCGTTCAGAACCTCCCACAGAGGGACAAAAGCGAAATTATATTATTCTGGGAATCGTCGCTACAATTTTAGTGGGTACTTTGGTTTTCGTTGCCTTCTCTGTTTCCAGTCTGAATCGATAGTAAAGTGTTTTAGTAAATTAATTTTTATATTATTTCAGGTTCCCAATTTTGTAGGAGCCTAATTTTTTTATTTGTTAAACTTATACCTGATTCTAATTATAATTATATACTTTTTAATCCTTTGGGTCTTAAAGGCTGGATTTATCCTGAGCAGAGCAACGACTACTTGAAAATCGTAGTCATAGTTACGATTATAGGCTGCCTGCGCC
This sequence comes from uncultured Stigonema sp., assembly GCA_964657905.1. GTDB lineage: Bacteria > Cyanobacteriota > Cyanobacteriia > Cyanobacteriales > Nostocaceae > Stigonema. Next base: position 6,460 of record CAZZXJ010000352.1, on the reverse strand, counting down.
CTTTAAGGGTATGTAAACTGCGTTTTGGCTATTTAGCCACCATGAGCGTGAATGATACTGCACACTCCCATAATTTTGCCTGGAATCGGCAAGTATATCACCGCCTGAAACTTGCTCTCAGTCTTGGTTTGCGACGACAAATCTTTGTGGCGGTATGTGATGATTTAAATCTGAGAAATCAGGTAGCGGCTCGTTTGCATTCTACTTTGGCTTATCCAGTTGGGCAAGTGCTGTATCAGCCATCAGATGGACACGAAGCCAGCACACCAGCTTATCCGCGATTAGTTACTTTGCGGTTGAATTTAAGTGATCCTAATCCCATAGCTCAGCTAAATCAATGGTTGGCTGATTATCCACCGCCAGTTGTTGGAGCATCCAAAGACACTCCAGGGCGATCCTTGCCAAGACCGGCATTTCAGATGGTGGGTGTTGAACAGCTAACCAAGCAACCAGTAGCAGTACAGCGTTTATTTTTACACAATCTACGTTCAACACAGCAGAATCTGTCAAACATTCAATCCAGCAGCTTCTTAGAATCCAGCCTGCTATTGTGGGTACCACGTCCTTGGTTGTATGCTATCCAGCAGTCTGCACCACAGTTTTGGCGTTGCCGTACTGGTGTTTTTGTATTTGCCGGAGAACCTACACCCACGACTAGGAGTAAAAGCTCGCCAGAACGCTTTTCTAGTTCAACAAGGTTGGATTTAGGGAACGAAGCGCAATCAATTCTGGAAGAATCAGTCACTAAGGAAGATTTTGATTTCCAAACCGACACACAAGTGAATCGCCTACACAAACCGCAGGAAAGTTCTTCATCAAAATCGGAATTATTTGCAACCAGACCTAATCAGGAAGAATTGACCACCAAAGAAAGTGATAGCAATATCCCATCATCGCAGAATTTGTCTCACATTAGCAATGAGTTAACAGAGCTAGTACTGGCAACGATTAACACCACAATAAGTGAGTCCGGGAACCAGAATTCGCAAGTGCAGCAAATTCTGCAGGAACTTGAGGAATTACACTCCAACAAAGCATTAGGAGGAACACTAGCAGCAGCTTATCATCGCTTGGGCACTTTATATCGCCTTCGGGTTGAGCAAGGACACTCAACCCTAGAAAACCTAATGGTGGCAATTCTGGCTTATCAGGAGGCAATCACTTTCGATGATACTTCACCCCAAGTACCGGATATTTTGAATGACTTGGGTACACTCTACTGGATGCTGTATCGCACACCACCCAATTCTGAAGAGGGACAATCTTACATAGAACAGGGAATTGAATTTTACCAGTTAGCTTTAAAGCTGATTTCACCACAAACACATCCTGAAACTTACGCTCGCGTACAAAACAATCTCGGGACAGCTTTCGGTGATTTAGCTCGTTTTTCTAACCAAGGGGAAAACTGGCAACAAGCAGTTTTAGCATACAGCGAAGCACTCCGCTTTCGTACAGCCGACATGGAGCCATTGAAGTATGCTGCTTGCCAAAACAATTTGGGTACCGCTTACTGGAATTTGGCACAATACAATCAACCTGTGGAGCATCTGAAGAATGCGATCGCATCCTACAACCAGGCACTGGCGCTCTACACCCAAGAAGAAGAACCGTTCAAGTATGGCATGATTCAAAACAATATTGGCACTGCTTACTGGAATATTGCACAATACGAACAGCCAGACGATAATCTCCGGTTAGCTATTGATGCTTATGGCGAAGCATTAAAGTATCGCACTCCAGCTAATGCTCCCGCCGCCTGCGCCGCCACGCAAAATAATCTTGGCACTGCTTACTGGCATCTAGCAACAAGATCACAAACAACCAAGGAAGAGCGGCTAAAGTTATTATCCATGTGCATTACCGCCTACGAAGAAGCACTTGCCCTTGCTCACTCACTTAACGGTGTGTCTTTGAGTTTTGATCTGTTTGGCACTCATAATAACTTGGGATTAGCCCATTATCAACTCGTAACAGATCCTTATTTCAATGGCGACAAAGCAGCTCGTTCTCAACATCTAGAAGCAGCATTAGATAACCACTTACAAGCCTTAAATGTTTTGAGTAAACCATCCGAGGCTTATCAAACAACCATGAATTATATAGTGAAAACGATTCGCGCTTTTCACAATGAATTAGGAATACAGGGACAAAATCTCGCTTTATCCAAAGTTCCCGGTCACTTGTTACCAGAAATACTGCCAAGGTTGTAATTAGTTGTTAGTTGTTGGTTGTTTTACTTTCCACTAACCACTAACTACTCTTCTAGCGCTAATAATAAGCGTTCGCTGAGTAACCAACGATTAGAATCAGGTCTGATCCAACGCTTTTCATCTGGATTAAAATTGCTCTGATCAATTACTACTGCCTTCAAGTCTTTCTTCTGTTGCAGTTGATGAAACGCCAAATTGATAGTCTTCTAACAGGTGATAAACAGCAGTATGACGACGCTAACAAGTTGCTGAGGCATTGCCTCAACAGATATTATTACCTTAGTCAGCAAGTGCCACAATGGATTGTTGAGAACACACCGATGTGAATGCTGAATTTGGCAGATGTTTTTAAGTTGGTCGTTAGCCAACACTATCGTTGATAACCCCTTCAGGAACTCCGACATTACGCATAAATGACTGGCTTTCCTGGTTTAACCCAAAAATAGCCACATGCTTATCTAATTTTCCATATCGAGCAACTACCTTAGAAATTGCAGTCATAGCAGCGTGATCCCACACATGAGCGTCATGAAAGTCAATCACAACTGTTTCTGGGTCTTCAACATAGTTAAATAATTCCACAAAATTGGCGCTTGAACCAAAGAAAAGTTGCCCTGATATTTTATATCGTTTCGCTCCGCCAGTATCGAAGGATTTTACTGCTTTGATTTGGGCTACTTTCCAACTGAATATTACAGTACTCAGAATCACGCCAATTAGAACCCCTTGAGCTAGGTCATTAGTCCAGAGGGCGATCGCCGCCGTGAAAGGCATGACAATGGCATCACTTAAAGGCATCTTTCGTAACTCGTTTAATGATTTCCAGTTGAATGTTTCAAAAGACACCATAATCATCACGCCGTTCAATGCTGCCATTGGTATCTGCTTGACTGTGTCTCGAAAAACAAAGATCAGAATGAGCAAAAAAGCACCAGAAACAAAGGTGGATAGACGACCTCTTCCACCGGATCTCGTATTAATAATCGATTGCCCAACCATGCCACAACCAGCCATACCACCAAAAAAACCTGTGACAAGATTGGCAATACCCTGACCTTTCACTTCCTGATTTTTAGAACTTTTGGTGTCTGTTAACTCATTGAGCAGTTCTTGTGTTAACAAGGATTCTAAAAGACCGACTATAGCCAGTGTTAATGAGTAAGGCAGGATAATTAAAAAGTTTTCTAGGGAAAAGTCTATATGTGGCAGGTGGAAGGATGGAAGGGTACCCGTAATATTTCCAATATCTCCGACTCTACGTAGACTAAAATCTGTATTTATTGCTATAAAAGTCATCAAAATAATGGCAACTAGGGGTGATGGTACACTCTTGGTTAAACGTGGTAGGAGATAAACAATCGCTAATGTCGCCGCCACCATGATATACGGTGCCAAGGATTGTCCAGCAAATTGTCTCACCTGAGCCAAAAAAATTAAGATGCCTAGGGCATTAACAAAACCTGAAATAACAGACTGGGGAATGAAGCTAAAAAATCTGCCCAATTTAAATACTCCCATGAGGAATTGAACGATTCCTGTCAGGATTGTGGCAGCAAATAAATACTCAACTCCGTGTTTTTCTACTAATGAGGTCATCAGTAAAGACATGGAACCAGTGGCAGCGGAAATCATTCCTGGTCGTCCACCAACCAGGGAAATCACGATCGCTATGCAAAAAGAAGTATACAGCGCAACCATTGGCTCCACTTTGGCTATTGCCGCAAAAGCCAAAGATTCAGGAATCAGCGCTAATGCCACGGTTATCCCTGCTAAAACATCGCCTCTAATATGAGAAAAACTTATGTTTTTAAAACTTTCTGAATTCAATTTTTTTCTGACTTTGAGATTTACGGTTTTAGTTTTAGCAAAAACCACTACTACCTTCTGTTCTATTCAAGGCAATTTTATAACTTTTTTCTCTTCAGAAGATACTTATAAATAATCATTTCAATTTTAAATTTAATGCTTTGCTTTTCCTAAACACCTACACAATGACCATGCATTAATTTTAAATATAGCGGATTTCAACCGGATGAAGTACACCCACAATGTAGGGGCGAACGGCCGTTCGCTCCTACCCGATGTACCTCACTGAATCGCAAACCGCTATATATTCATGTTACATTGTGTGATATCAAATCCGGTTACATCTGAAATAATAAAAAAACCGCCCCAGACGCTGAGAACGCAGAGGGAGGGGAAGGAGAAATAATTCCGGTGCAAAAGGATTTGATATGAAGCACTAATTAGACAGTATAATCAAGGACAATCCACATAACAGCAAATTTAAAGCTATTTAATAAAAATTTTACTGGTGATATACAGAAACTTTATAAGGCATTGAGTTAAACTAAGTTGGAGTTGCCTCTCTGACTCGTCTTTAAAACTAGACGTGAACTGTTAGATTGATCCTCAAAAAATATGCTTGGCAAATAAAAGTGTGATGGGCAAGCCCATCACACCAAAGTAGCTCTAGAACACCAATTCACTAATCCCAGAAACCGAGTTTTTGTAACTCTTCAAACCGAAATTTAATGGCTTCAACTAAAAAAAACCGGTTTCTCAACCCGTGGTGACTCTAGGCATTCTTTCAAGTTCCAGAACTCCAAGAATTTGTGTACTCGACTTGATCTGCCGTCAGGGTATCGATCGCAATTCCCATTGCCTGCAACTTCAACCGCGCAATTTCTTGATCCAGTTCAGTTGGAATTGAGTGGATACCGGGTTCTAGTTTACCCTGATTCTTCACCAGGTGTTCGCAACCCAAAGCCTGGTTGGCAAAGCTCATATCCATCACTGCACTAGGATGTCCTTCTGCTGCTGCTAGGTTAATCAAGCGTCCCTCTCCCAGAACGATGACCGATTTGCCACTTTGCAGGTGATATTCTTGGGTAGATGTCCGTACTGTCTTGACTTCCTTAGCTTTAGCGCCCAAGGATTTCAGGTCAATTTCAATATCAAAGTGACCAGAGTTACAAACAATCGCGCCATCTTTCATCACATCGAAATGCTCAGCGCGAATCACGTGCTTATTACCAGTGACGGTGACAAACAAGTCGCCTACACGAGCAGCTTCCGCCATTGGTAGCACTCGGAAACCATCCATCACCGCTTCAATTGCTTTGATCGGGTCAATTTCGGTGACTACCACATTAGCACCGAGTCCTCGTGCCCGCATAGCTGTGCCTTTACCGCACCAGCCATAACCAGCGACAACAAGAGTTTTACCAGCAAGTAGGATATTTGTAGCGCGGATAATCCCATCGAGGGTAGATTGCCCAGTACCGTAGCGGTTATCAAAGAAGTGTTTAGTATCGGCGTCGTTGACATTAATTGCAGGGAAGGTGAGGACGCCATCTCTGAGCATGCTTCGTAGGCGCACAATGCCTGTTGTGGTTTCTTCTGTGGTGCCAATGATGTCAGCCAGTTGATGTTGGCGGTGTTGTACTAGGGTGGCAACTACATCGCACCCGTCGTCAATGATGATGTTGGGACGGTGATCTAGGGCGATTTGCACGTGGCGGTGGTAAGTATCGTTATCTTCACCTTTGATGGCAAAGACTGGTATGTTGTAATCAGCGACGAGACAGGCTGCTACGTCATCTTGCGTTGATAGGGGATTACTGGCAATCAGTAGGGAGTCTGCGCCACCAGCTTTGAGTGCAATTGCTAGGTTTGCTGTTTCTGTTGTTACATGGCAGCAAGCGACAAGGCGAATATTCGCAAAGGGCTTTTCTTGGGCAAAGCGATCGCGGATTTGCCGTAGAACTGGCATCTCACGTCCAGCCCATTCAATGCGCTGTCTTCCCAAGGCAGCTAGAGCGAGGTCTTTAACCTCGTGCTTTAATCGGGGAGAAGTTGCGGTCATTAAATAGTTCCTCAAAAAAGTAAAAAAGGTACGTAAATCTTTACGCACTCTACTAGATTAGTCTACAACCAGCAAAGTGAAAAGGCTTTTGCTCTTATTGAGCTAATTATGAGAATTTTTTCCAAAGTACCTACCAGGCAACTAGAATTAAGCGATTAAGTTAATTGCTTCAGGCGCTAGCGCAGTCCGTGAAACGTCTCGAGCTAATCTTCAGGTGCGCCAACTGCTTTCAGCTTCATCCCCAAGCTTTTATAGTCAGCAATGGACAGAGTCGAAGCGACTTAAAAAGGGAGCATCTCACTTTTGTAAAAATACGCCTGCCCTAGCGAATGGAATTCGCGGCTATACAGACAAAACCCACCTCCGTGGGTTTCAAATT
>CAZZXJ010000351.1:0-6955 GCA_964657905.1 uncultured Stigonema sp. | reverse complement strand
TGTTAACAGTGTATGTTTTTCCTCCTCACTACACTTTTCTCTCAATATTTAAGTTTTGTGTCGGGATCATTGTCGCAGACAAGGTATCTGGAATTACCGCAGTCATTTAACTGCACACAAGATTGTCAACTAAAGGTGACAGTAAAGAAAGAGCGCTCTCGTGTTGCTTGAGCGCTCTCTCGTGAATTTTGGTTTTAAAATTCCTGCTCTTGCCGCTTCAGTTCTTGAATTAAAGCTTGACAAAGTTTACTTGCGCCGTAAGCTTGCCGCATTAGGGCGTGTCCGCTCTTTCTATCGCCATTGCTCGTGAGGAGGACCCCTTGGTGGCTAAACTCCGCAGCCTGCTTACCAAGCTCTTTTATTCTGTTTTTTAAGGGTTCTAAATCCTTCATTGGTCATCCCTCTAGTTCAATGAGTAAAACATCTATGCTTTCTACTTCTTCATATAATTTATCTGCTTTGCTTGTAAGCAAACTAGATGATTTGATTCAGATCGTTTGGGAAGAGGATGATCAAGAGGGGAGGCAACTGTGAGTGCGATTACACCCGAATCAATTAATCCTTTAAACTTGCCATTTCTTAGCTTACAGCTATTTTCAGGTAAATAGACCACATTGTAGGGGCACAACAATGTTGTGCCCCTACCTTATTGTGTGGTTCAAATAGATGAAATTGGCTGTAAATCTCAAGGCTCGTGCTTACATGGAGTGTCCTTGCGTTCTTGATGCAACGCATTTTTCACTCCTTTCATAATTAAAACGCGTAGCGCGGCGCTCTTGCGGAACCTCTACCCATGTAAAGAAAAGTAAAGTTAGTATAATTGGCTCTTAGTAAGCGCTTCAGCGCTAAAGCGCTTACTACAAACTTTCATTTATTTATGCCGACTTACTTAATTCCTAAATAAAACTTGGAAGGCGACGTCATGAGTAGTAATTTTTTAGAACCAACAGGCATTGAAACACATGGAATTGAGCGAGTACCGCCCACATCTCGCACTCATATTCGCATCTTCGACAACTTTACCATGTGGCTGAGTGCCAACTTGGTGATCTCCACAGTTGCCCTCGGTTCTTTGGCTACCCTTGTCTTTCGGCTGGGGTTTTGGGATGGTGTCTTAGCTATCTTCATTTTCAACACACTGGGCGTCCTACCAGTTGCCTTTTTCTCCACGTTGGGACCAAAGTTGGGACTGCGTCAAATGACCATCTCGCGGTTTTCATTTGGCTGGGTAGGTGCGATGATCATGGCGCTGTTTAACGTAGCGACTTGCATTGGCTGGTCTACTGTTAACGTGATCGTCGGTGGTCAACTGGTCTATGCCTTAAGTGGTGGAGTTGTTCCTCGGTGGGCGGGTGTTATGTGTATCGCTACGATCACGACCTTGGTAAGCCTTTACGGTTATGTCTACGTACACCGTTATGAGCGCTATGCCTGGATACCCATGGCAGCGATTTTCACTATTATTCTATTTGCAGCGGCGCCGCACTTTCAGACAGTAACACCATCTGCAACCGGAATAGCCGAATTTGCCGGCTTCATGTCTTTTGGGGGTGCTATCTATGGTTTCGCCACTGGATGGAGTTCTTATGCTGCTGATTATAACGTTAACCAGCCTGAGGAAACCTCTTCTAAGCGCGTCTTCTGGTTGACCTTCCTCGGTGTTTTTGTGCCTTGTGTACTACTAGAAATACTCGGTCTAGCATTAACCACTGTTCCCACCCTTAAAGGTAAGATCGGCGGTGAATTGTTTGCTGGTGTTGTTAGTCCGTTGGGTGGGGTTGGGACTCTGATTCTGGTGTTGCTGGCTTTCAGTCTGGTGGCAAATAATATCCCCAATGACTACAGCCTTGCTCTCTCCATGCAGTTACTGGGTCGTCGCTTTGGGCGCATCAATCGTGCTGTATGGACACTTATTGGTGCAGCCATCTATGTTGGTCTAGCAGTTCCTGCTGCGAACAACTTTAATGAAACACTCACCGATTTTCTGCTGCTTGTTGGCTACTGGCTTGCTCCTTGGTCAATCATTCTGGTTCTAGAACACTTTGTCTTCCGTGGCGGGCATTACAATGTTCATGACTGGAATAGCAAGAGTAGACTGCCAATTGGTTGGGCTGCAATAATCTCGATGGTGTTTGGTCTATTAGGGGTTTACCTGGGTGCGGCACAGGTTTATTTTGTCGGTCCGATTGCTCGTTCGCTCAATCCTCCACTCGGTATTGATATTGGCTTTGAGCTAGGTATTTTGTTCGCTGGTATTGCTTACTTTTTCTTACGACGTATTGAATTGAAAACTAGTTTCAGGTAACTCTGCTTCCCAATAACCAAACCGCTACAACTTATGCACTCAAGCTGTAGCGGTTCAGGTATTATGTTGATTTTTTCCTGATTCAAGATAGTAGTTTGGGTGAGGTATAGAGACTGCTGTTAGCTTAAAGAAATGTCCAGTCAGTCTCTACCAAAGCCTACAAATTTTATCACTCTCTATATAGAGCTTTGACGAGTCACCAAATTCCACACAAAAACTGCAATGATTGCGCCAATTACAGCTAGGGCAATGCCACCGATTGAGAGAGAAGTAGCAGCAAGGGCGAAATGTCCCGTCTGGAAGAAAAGACCCAAACTACCGCCAACGAAAGCTCCGACGATTCCCAATATAATTGTGGAAAAAATACCACCGCCACGAGCTTGAGGATCGATGGCTTTAGCGATAGCACCAGCAATTAGACCTAAAACTATCCAAGCAAGAATGTTCATTGTTCTACTGTCTGAAACGTCTTTTTCTTGACACCAATAATCTATCAATTTCAACCACCCTTACCCATCTCCCAGACGAAATAACTTGAGCAACCTCTTAAGGAATACAATAATATGGCTGTAACATGCGACTAACTCAGTCTTAAGTTGGATACAGTTCAAGACAAAGTTGACGGAAATGGTCGCCCCGTTGTTCAAAATTGGCGTATTGGTCGAAACTTGCACAAGCAGGAGATAACAGCACCACTGGCGCTTGATACTGTTTTGCCAACTCAGCCGACTTGGGAACAGCCCGTTCCATTGTTTCCACAATGTGGAAACGGTCATAGCCTAGTTCTAGTAGGCGTTGGGCAAATACGGGCGCTGCACTACCAATCAGCAACACAGCGGCTGCTTCTTGATGAATTTTTGCCATCCAGCCAGTGTCATCACCAGCTTTGGCTTCACCACCAGCAATCAAAATCACCGGACTTTTAACGGATGCTAAGCCAACTTCAGCAGCGTCGTAGTTAGTGGCTTTGCTGTCATTGATAAAATCAATTCCTGACCAAGTACAAATATGTTCCAAGCGATGGGGAACGCCCGGAAATTTACTGATAGCGTTTGCGATCGCATCTTGATCAATTCCCGCTAATCGCGCCGCGGCAACTGACATCAACAGATTTTGCAGGTTATGTTCTCCAACCATTCGCAAAGCAGACGCTTTCACAATCCGTTCATCTGGAGACGTTGCATCTACGGTCTCTACAACCCAACCATCTTCAATATAGAAGCCTTTGGAATTTAGGAGATAATCTTTACCTTTAACAGAGGTCCAATAGGCATCCGGCCAATGACTTACACCTAGCTTCTGTAAATATGCATCATCGCCGTTGAACACTTGCAACTCAGACTGACGCAGTAGGTGGGCTTTAATATTGTAGTAGTTTTCTAAGGTTTTATGGCGGCTGAGGTGATCTGGGGTGAAAGTTGTCCAAACACCAATTCGCGGCGCAACAGACGGACTCGATTCTATTTGATAGCTGCTAATTTCTGCAATCACCCACTGTAGGGGCGGGGTTCCCGCGCCCGTAAGTCCGTAGGGAGATGAGGAGGACAATGCAACTTCACAAGCGGCATAGCCGATGTTACCGCAAGCGGGAGCGTTAAATCCTGCTGTTTGAAAAATTGCCTCAATTAAGGAGGTGGTGGTAGTTTTACCATTAGTGCCGGTGATTGCTACCCAAGGTATAGATTGTAAATTCCGCCAAGCGAGTTCCATTTCTCCAATGGTTTCAATCCCCAATTCGCGTACCTTTACTAGTGCAGGTAGATCCCAAGGCACACCAGGACTGATCACAAACAACTGGGGTAAATCAGAAAGAACTAATTCCAGAGAATACCCTAGTTTCACGGTTATTTGCTCAGCAGCAAGTTCTTGCTGTTGTTGAAGGAGGTTTTCGGAGGTGTTGCGATCGCTCAGCACCACCTCCCAACCTTCCCGTTTCAACAATCTCGCCGCAGCAATACCTGACTTTCCCAATCCAATCACATGAGCTTTAGGCATAGACTGTGGCAGAGGTCCCTGGTCAAGCACTCATTATCGTAGCGTATGCAGGCATGTTTTACACAAATTTTTGTTGACTTATGCTACAGATTTTTGACGATCGCACCAAAATCAGCCAAAACACGTGCATGATTACGAAGTAATCCCAGCAAATTTAACCGATTGCGCTTAATCTCTGGATCTGGGTCCATGACTAAAACGCTTTCCGGACCATCAAAAAAGTTGCTGACGGTGGGAGTAATTTGCAACAGTGCTGTTACTAACTGCTTGTAGTTTCGCGATTGCTGTGCCGCTACAGTTTGTGGCACTAAATCTACTAAGGCGTTGTAAAAACCTGCCTCTGTAGGCTTTTGGAATAGTTCTTGGCGGATTAGAGAATTTGGTTCTAGCTGTTTTGTATTCAAATCTCCTTGGGCTGCTAAACGAGTGGAACGGTTAACGGTTTCGTAGATTCTTTCTAAAGTGCCATCGTTGCGGAGTTGTTGGAGGAATAAGGCGCGATCGCGCACATCCAATAAATCTTTTAACGCCCGTTCTGCATATTCTGGGTCATTTTCTCCCAAAACTGCATTCACCAAATCATAATCAATCTGCTTCTCTTCTTGCAGTAGAGTCCGAATACGTTGCCAGAAAAAGTCTTGTAACGCCGCCATTAATTGCGCCTGATCTTTGTTTTGGGCTGCTACAAAATCTCTGGCAATTTGCTCCAGTAACTGTTGCAAATTGTAATGCAAATTAGCCGACCAAGTAATATTAATAATAGCATTCGCCGCACGTCGTAAGGCAAAGGGGTCAGAAGAACCCGTGGGGATCATTCCCAGTCCAAAGATACTTACCAATGTGTCGAGTCTGTCTGCTAAGCCAACAATTTGACCCCCTAATGTTTGAGGTAAAATGTCATTTGCGCCCCTAGGCAAATAATGTTCAAAAATTGCTGTGGCGATGCTTGCTGATTCTCCACTTGCTGCTGCATACTTTTGTCCCATGACTCCCTGTAATTCGGGAAATTCGTAGACCATTTGAGTCACAAGGTCGGCTTTACATAGTAAAGCAGCGCGGTGAATATTGTGGCGATCGTCTGAACCTAATTGCAATTGTGCTGTAATTTGCTCAGCAATTTTGGAGACTCGCCCCACCTTGTCCAGCAGCGAACCTAAATCTTCTTGGAAGGTAACTTTTGCCAATTGGGGTAAAAAACTATCCAAAGGCTTGGCTAAATCGGTTTTGTAGAAAAACTGTCCATCAGCTAAACGGGCACGGATCACTCTTGCATTCCCCACAGCAATGATGTCAGATTTGGCTGGGTCGCCGTTGGAAATGGTGACGAAATAGGGAAGTAATTCGTTGGTATTTGCGGCTTGGAAAACGGGGAAATAACGCTGGTGACTTACCATCACGGTAGTAATCACCTCTGTTGGCAAATTCAGAAATTCTGATTCAAATTTGCCGACAACGGCTGTTGGCCATTCTACAAGGTTAGTCACTTCCGCCAACAAATCTGGGTAGATTTCTGCATACCCATCTAACTTTTGCACGGACTCCTGAACTTGCTGTTTAATTGTAGTTGCCCGTTCATCAGCATCAACTGCGACGTATGCAGAGCGCAGCGCGGTGATATAGTCAGTAGCTTGGGGAATTGTCACCGGTTCTGGATGCAAGACGCGATGACCGTGGGAGATGCGATCGCTTTTAATTGTCTCGGAACCAGTAACTAGTTCAATTGGTAGTACTGTCTGATCGAACAAAGCTACCAACCAGCGAATGGGACGGGAGAACTTTGCATCTCCATCACCCCAGCGCATTAACCGCTTACCTTCTAAACCCCAGATCCACTGGGGAATAAGTTCTGTCAAAATTTCTGCCACATTCCGACCCGGTATGACTTTGCGCACAAAGACAAAATCTCCTTTGTCAGTGGCGCGAACTTCTAAGGCGTCGAGTTCCACACCTTGCTTTTTAGCAAAGCCTGCTGCTGCTGGTGTTGGTTTACCATCTTTAAACGCTGCTTGGGCGGGGGGACCTTTTATTTCTTCTTCACGGTCTGCTTGCTGGGATGGTAAACCGAGGATGAGGACGGCTAGGCGGCGGGGAGTACCATAAATCTCCACAGTTTCGCTTTTTAGGCTATGTGCTGACAAAGCTTGAGGAATGCGCGATCGCCACTGTGCTATGGCGTCACTCAAAAAGCTTGCAGGTAGTTCTTCTGTACCGACTTCTAATAAAAACGCAGGCATGGGACTATATTTTCAAAGCGTGGCTCAACTATATTAAAGTGTCTATGCTATCACTGGCTTTTTAGCATAATTTTTACAGCAAGCACAACAAGAGTGAAGACTTACAGTATTTTTTATCAATTATTTGCAGAATTTCCCAGCATTTTCTTTGAGTTGATTGGGCGATCTCCTATACTTAAAACAGGCATGAGCGTGGAGCAGATTGCTGAACAGCTTCATGTTGATGTCGAAGCTGTCCAGCAAGCCGCACAGCAGAACACGTAGAACGAGAGCGCACGCGATCGCGGTTAGATCAGTTTTCCCATTTACAGCACCATGACCGCGTAGACCACAATATCACCGTAGGGGCGGGGTTCCCCCGCCCTGACAATGTAATCAATTCAATTGAAAACTGCTGTAACTCGTGAACAGGTCGAAGCCA
>CAZZXJ010000350.1:0-6956 GCA_964657905.1 uncultured Stigonema sp. | reverse complement strand
GAACGCTATGCCGTTGTAGATCACCCCGCAACTCCACTATAAATCCGACAGCAACTTGCCCACCTACTTACTCGAATTGTGTGAGCAGTAGCTAGAGTTAATTAGTAAAGCATTGAGGGGTTTGCAGATGGCATACAGTGATTTCACACTTGCTAAAGTGCGAGAAACTTTTGAACTTGTGATTGACGAGAGGCGCAACCTATTTAGAGACGTAGCGAGAGTCAAACCGTCTGCAATCTTAACAACGCTTTTAGAGGAATATATTCAATTAGCAACTGCAATTAACACCGAAAAAGCACGTTCTGAATTACTGATTGTTCAAATTTTAACTGAGGTTAGACGACAGTTAAACTATCAAATATCCTTATTCTCAGGCACTGAGTTTAATGTTGATGCTAGTAAGGGACTAAATGGATTTTGTGATTTTCTCCTTTGCTTATCTGAGGAACAGTTTGACATTATTGCTCCAGTCTTCATAATTGTTGAAGCAAAAAATGAAAACCTTAAAAGTGGATTAGGACAATGTATTGCCACCATGATAGCTGCTAAACTATTCAATCAAAATGCTCAAAGAACAATCCAGACAATCTACGGAGTAGTCACCAGTGGCACCAACTGGCGATTCTTAACAATGGAAGATAAAACTGTGTATATTGATAGCATCGAATACTATATTAATGATGTTGAAAAGATTCTCGGAATTCTGTTGCAATCTTTCCAATCTATCTTGCTACAAACATCGCCGTGAACTGTATATTCAATAAACATGGGGAGTAGGGAGTGGTGTGCCGCAAGTGGGGCGCTCCTGTGCAACATTCCCTATTGCCAAAATTTCCCTACTCCCTACTCCCTATTCCCTACTCCCCATTTCTGGTAAGTTGCTGAAGCGTTCCATAAATCGGCGGTCAATCCAATCTTTCCAGCGCCATAAGAGTTTGTGAGGTGGCAAGGTAAAAATTCCGCGTGTGGCGATCGCACTTTCATCTCCTGTACCAATTAAACTTAAATATTGTTTCTGTGGTTTATAAGGTTTAAGAGTCTTACCTAATAAAATCCGCTGCAAGTTCTCAAACAAAGGCTTGCCTTGTCTGACAGCAAACACCCCAGCTTTCGGACGCTGATGGTTTACCATTGTAGCAATATCACCAGCAGCAAATACTTGCGGGTGGGTTTGAGATTGCAAGGTGTCCTGGACCAGAATAAAACCTTGCTTATCAGTCGCTAGTCCCGCTGTTTTTAACCACTGGGGCGCTGATGCTTGTGTTACCCAAAAAATTGGATTGCACTCTACTGTCAACCCAGATTCACATATGATTTTGTGTTCTTCGATTTGACACACGGTTTCTCCCAAGTGCAACTGAATACCGCGCTGGAGCAAAATTTGCTTAACTTGACGCTGCGTAGACTGATGATAATTGGGCATCACTTCAGTATGACGCTGGAATAGATGAATAGGGAGTGGGGAGTGGGGAAGAGACGGCACAGCAGAACGTCTGTACGGGAGTAGGGAACTCGGTGCCCCCACGAAGTGGGGATTAGGGGCATGGGGTTTTATCTCATCTGTCTCATCTGCCCACTCTTGTAAGGGCGGGGTAACCCCGCCCCTACGGTGCAAATTCGCGCTCATTGACAGCGCCAATTCCACACCGCCTGCACCTCCTCCTACAATCGCAAATGTAGAGACGTGACCGCTCGCGTCTCTACACAGTTGATACCAGTGTTTTAGTAGTTGTGATACTGGCTTAGCTGGAATTGCGTGTTCTGCTGCCCCTCGTACAGATATCATGGCTGGAGTGCTGCCAATATTTATGGACAACACATCGAAAGCTACCGCAGGACGGTTAGCACAAACAACGAGGTTGTTTTCCAGATCCAGACCAACTACTTGGTCAATATATAACTGTGCTTGGGCAAAGTTCGCCAAGCGTTGCAAGTCAATATGGCATTCATCGTGACTGTAAAATCCGGCAATGTGCCCCGGTAGCATCCCCGAGTAGGGTGTATCTGAGTTTTCAGTAATCAAAGTCAAACGGACACCGGGTAGAGGTTTCATGCCAAACATTCTGAGGACAATGGCATGGCTGTGACCACCACCAATCAGCACTAGGTCTTGACAAATTGGCTGTAAATCTTGCCGCATCTGGTGTAAGGGTTTGGGGAGGATGAGGGGGATGAGGAAGCATCCCTCTCCCTACACCCCTAATTGAAAAAACTTTTCCGCTCTTTCGCTCTAAAAATACCAACAAGTTGTATACAATCTGGTAGTTGAGTAACAGCACAAATTCAGTCTTTTGATAGCTTTTGAATTTTTCCGACAAATGGTACACTCTTTATTCTCAATAATTTACGTAATAAATCTGTGTTGTGAGGGATACTACTACTATGTCTGCTAAGAAGACAGACGTACTAAAAAGTTGGTTGATAGCAATAACAGTTTTATTCACTCTGTCACCGACGGTTATTTTATTAGCATTTTCTAAAAGTGAGGGATTGTCAAATCAGCAAAAAATAGAAAGTAGAACTCAAACATTAACAACTACAGCAACACTTTTCTTGGGATTGGCAGTAGTAATTAATACTTACTATGCAGCCAAGCGCTCGGAAGATTTGCACAAAAAAGCGATCGCTACCGAGACTCGCCTTGAAATGGACATGAAAAATTTACACACAGCCCAAGAGAGGCTGATTGCAGAACGCTTTATGACTGCAATTACACAGCTAGGGCATGAGAGTATGGCAACGCGGATAGGCGCAATTTATGCGTTAGAACGAGTTGCTCAGGATTCTCCTAAAGAATACTGGACAATCATGGAAATTCTCACGGCTTTTGTGCGGGAAAATACTGCCAGTAAACTTCAACAGGAGGACACCGGTGAGGAAGAAACTTCCCTCCAGAACCCAAGAACCCAGACGCAAATACCCAGGCTGAGATTTGTTGAGCAACAAGCAGACGAAACAAGAATTCGCACTGATATTCAAGCTGCTCTCACTGTGATCGTTCGTCGTAATATAGAGAAAGACCCGCAAAATCACAAAATTGATTTACGGAATACTGACATTAGGGGAGCAGACCTGCATAATGCAAACCTGCAACGGGCAGACCTAAGGAAAGCCGACCTTTGTGGTGCAGACCTGCGGGAGGCCAACCTCTGTGAAGCAGACCTAGATTACGCTAACCTCTCTGGGTCCATCCTCTGTGAAGCCAACTTGCAATCAGGCAATTTGCATGCAGCCAACCTCTCTGGGGCAAACCTGAATCAAGCTTTGCTCTCTGGAGCAAACTTGCGTGCAGCTAACCTAGGAGGCGCAAGTCTCCGCGCCGCCAACCTTTCTGAGGCAAACCTCTATAAAGCCAACTTACAGGGTGCAAATCTGAAGGGGGCAAACCTTTCTGGAGCAAAGCTATTTCTTGCCAACTTACAGGGAGCAAAGCTTGGTAAAGCTAATTTGCACCTTGCAGGTCTGATTGGCGCTAATTTACAACAAGCTAACCTGAATGGAGCAAACGTGCAACAGGCAAACCTGAATGCAGCCAAACTACAATACACAGAGGTCTTTTTTGCCAACTTCTCTGACGCAAGTTTGCAGGAAGCTGACCTTTGTGGGGCAAATCTGATCGGAACCAACCTGCAAAGAGCAATCCTCCATGAAGCCAACCTTTGTGGGGCAAATCTCATGGCAGCTAACCTTCATGGAGCAAACCTCTGTGATGTCAAATTAGATGGGGCAATCCTTACAGGAGTCAAAAACTTGGATCCCCATCAGATTACAATGGCACTAGGCGATCGCACAACTCGCCTGCCGGACAATGTCAAAGCACCAACACATTGGATGCAAATCAGTTAACTAACAGTACCTCAAAAGCGCAGTCGGCTGTCATATATTTAATTTGCATATAATATGCAAACAGGGTGCCTCTTTCGATTGCGTTATACGCAAGGTTGAATTTTGAAATATCTATCTGACGATAGTTTCTGTCACCTCTTTGAGGATGAAACGAGATCCTAAATTTACAGATTTCAGTAATTGAGATTATTCTAGAAAATTTTATACTTCTTTAAAATAGGCGCTTCCCTGCTTCGCTTTTCAAGCTAAACTACCCTCGAAGGATCGTAAATTCCAAGGTAGCAACTGATGATAGACCTCTACACATTTACTACACCTAACGGACGCAAGGCTTCCATCATGTTAGAGGAAGTCGAACTGCCGTACAACGTCCACAAAATCGATATTACCAAAAACGACCAATTTACGCCGGAGTACGTAGCAATCAATCCCAACAGCAAGATTCCCAGCATTATTGACCATGATACTGGCATCACAGTTTTTGAATCTGGCGCTATTCTAATTTATTTGGCAGAAAAAACTGGTAAATTCCTGCCCACTGACCAAAAAGGACGTTTTCAAGTTCTTGAGTGGCTGATGTTGCAAATGGGAGGTGTGGGACCAATGTTTGGACAACTCAACCACTTTAAAAAATTTGCCCCTGAAAAGATTCCCTACGCCATCGAACGCTACGAAAAAGAAACCCTCAGACTTTACGGTGTGTTAGATAAACAACTAGCAGACAAGGAATATCTCTGCGGTGACTATTCTATTGCTGATATTGCCACTTATCCTTGGGCAGCAGTTTATGAGTTTCAGGGTTTGACGCTGGATAATCACCCAAATCTCAAACGTTGGGTGGAGACTGTGCAGCAGCGTCCGGCAGTGCAGCGCGGGATGAAAGTGCCATAGGTAAAGGCTGTGTAAAGGTGGATAGCTAAGCCAATTTGGAATTAGTGCATGATTACTGCCATCAACAAATACATTTTTAACAACAGAATGGGAATTAGGGATTGGCAGACCAGACCCCGTGGAAGTATAGGGCGATAGTAATTCTCACAATCGCCCTATGCTTCACAGAAAAGTTTTCGCTCTACTAACTTTACAAAAAACAACTATGAACAACGTTTCTATTCGTTTATTACAAGCAAATGAGTTAGCTGCGGCAGACCACTTGTTTCGCTTGGCTTTTGGTACTTTTTTGCAACTACCTGAACCAACTACATTTTATGGAGACGCAGCTTACATATCTCACCGCTGGAAAACTGATCCAAATGCAACGTATGCTGCTGAGATAGATGGAAAATTAATCGGGTTTAACTTCGCTATAAATTGGGGAAGCTTTGGTTATTTCGGCCCTTTATGCGTTCATCCTGACGAATGGAACCAAGGAGTCGCTCAACATCTCATCGGATCTGCGATCGCAAGTTTTACTCAATGGAATACTCAACTAGCAGGACTGTTTACTTTTGCTGTAAGTCCTAAGCATCATGCACTATATCAAAAATTTGGTTTCCGTCTGCGTTTTCTGACTGTAATCGTTGCAAAACCAGTGCAGCAAGCACAGCCAATTTCTCTAGTAAATAGATATTCCCATCTGGGCGAAGATGAACGCGCTCAAACTCTTAAAGCCAGTTATCAACTCAGTGATTTCATTTATGAAGGACTAGATTTATCAAAGGAAATTCAGGCAGTCCAAGCTCAAGGACTAGGTGATACAGTTTTGTTGTGGGACGATACCAGCTTGGCAGGATTTGCAGTTTGTCACTATGGCGCAGGTACAGAGGCAGGTAGTAACACTTGCTATGTTAAGTTTGGCGCAGTGCGATCGGGGAGTAATGCAGGGCAACTTTTTGAGCAGTTATTGGATTTATGTGAAGCATTGACTGTGGTGCAAGGGATGTCGCGCTTAGTAGCTGGAGTGAATACCAGTCGAGATGAAGCTTATCGCAGACTCTTAGCTCGTGGTTTTCGCACTGAAGTCATCGGAGTGGCAATGCATAGACCTAATGAACCCGGATTTAGCCGCGAGGATGTTTTTGTACTAGATGATTGGCGGTAAATCGCTCTGTATTGTGTATTCATCTTTTGTGATTCTCTTAATTTTGATACATTAGAAATTCTTGCTGTACTTCTTTGGCAATGCTTTGTCGCAGTTCCCAAGGTAGTAAAACTTCGCATCTCGGTCGCCAAGCACGTAAGCGCAAGCCGACATTTGTATCGCCATCTCTGTAGTAGACCTGATAATAAGCATCATCTTTCTGACGAGAGTGGAGAACTTTTAATAATTTCTGCGGCTGGTGGGTGTGCTTGATGATTAATTTCTCTGCTTGCTGATAACTGACAGCTTGAAAAGTTTCATGGCGAAATGTTCCTTGAATGTAGCGATCGTCAAATTCTCGGTCAAATCGCAGGAGCATTAATTTGGGTTGTAAGTAAAAATCAAAGCCCCAAGCTTTAGCCATTTGTTCTTCAACAAAATCAGGATTGGGTAGTTTGTGTGGGTAATGCTGGCAAAGCTGTTGCGGGAGATTGGGGTTTTTCCAATCTAAAGCGATCATCTGTTCAATGTGATCTAGGCGATAGTTGTACCACTCTCCTTGCTGGGTGGGGGTTTGACCAAAAGCACAAAGGTAAACTGCACGTTGAATATAGTAGACGCAGACAGGATAAACAATACATTTCACTTTTTGTCCGACTCTGGAACTTTTGTAGGTTAATTTCACTGGGGGGACAGGAGTTTGCTCCCAGAGAGTTTTTAATTGGTCTTGCCAGTCATCGACGCGATCTAGGGTAGTTTTAGGTATGACGTAATCAACGTGCAAGTTGAACCGTTGAACTTTACCGACTTGCTGTGAGAGGTTCTGAGCAATGTTCGCCAGGTCTGGATGTAAGAAATTGAGGGTGTAGGCACTGACTCTGGTAGTGTCGAGTTCTAAACTCTTGTCTATCGGGTGTTCAGGAAACTGAGAAACTCGATGGTAGCTTTGTCCCTGACGTTTGAGCCAACCGAGTTCAGTTAAGATTTGTATATCGGTATGTAGCGATCGCCTCGTAACTGCAAATAAACGCTGCTGTAAAAGTTCATCTAAGGTTGTGTTGGGGATGGGGTCGTGGGATAAGAGCGATCG
>CAZZXJ010000349.1:0-6956 GCA_964657905.1 uncultured Stigonema sp. | reverse complement strand
AATAGTCAAAAACTCACGCTCCTATAGTCGAGTGACTCTAGACTCATCTACTATGAACTATTGACTCTTGACTAACTATTCTTCCCATTACCACGTTGGATCGGAAAACAGATTAATCGTCAACTCTTCGCCTGCTGGTGGGACTGAGGTAATACAAGCGCGGATGACATCTCCATCCTCCAGTTCCACACTGCAAGCGTGACACGACCCCATCAGACAACCAGTGGGAATGAACACGCCAGCCCGATCTGCTACATCCAGTAGTAGTTCTCCCACCTCGGCTTCAACCGTGACATCATTTGGCAAAAAGCGGACGCGAATAGTCATGACATCAAGCCTTAAGACAAAAATGGTGTTAAGTCTAAATGGCGTTCCACTTCAGTTGCAAGGGAGTCTAAAAGACTCTCTCGTTGTTCCCGGTAGTTGGAGACACCCGTAGGCAAAGATTTCAAACCCCGTTGTTGACGTAGGCGATTTAACCAAGCGCGTCGCCAAGGACCATTGTCAAATATCCCGTGGAGATAAGTACCCCAAACTGATAGGCAACTATCCACCAGCCCTAAATTAATGTCGTCAAATAGAGGTTTGTAAGATTGAGGATCTACGCCTTGGGTTTCTGTGCGCGATCGCCCTTGGTGGATTTCAAACCCAGTCACAGGTAAGCCCATTTGGGGAAAATGCGAGGTAACTTGGCGTTGCCGAGCGACTTTCTGTCCTGTAATCACAGTTTTAATAGGTAATAGTTCCAGCCCTTGATATCTGCCTGCTTGTCCCTCTATACCCTCAGGATCAGCGATCATTTGACCTAGTATTTGGTAACCACCGCAGATGCCCAGGACTGTACCACCAGCGGCTGCATAGTGTTGAATCGCTTCTGCCATGCCGCTTTTTTGTAGCAGTAGCAAGTCAGGAATAGTGGTTTTTGTACCTGGTATAATTACGGCATCAGGGTGTCCCAAATCTTGCTTTGGGCTAATGTATTTTACTGTAACTGTAGGTTCTGATTCTAACGGGTCAAAGTCAGTAAAATTAGAAATCCTCGGTAAACGGATGACACTGATATTCAGTTCGGTTTGCGATTTTTGTGGTTTACGTTCTAGCAAGTCAAGGGAATCTTCAGCAGGAAATATCTGGTCTAAGTAGGGGATAACACCGACAACAGGGATACCAGTGCGTTCTTCCAACCATTTTATTCCCGGTTCTAAGAGCGATCGCTGTCCCCGGAACTTGTTAATGACTACACCCCGAACCAGCGCACGTTCATCGGGTTCCAGTAGCTCTAAGGTTCCCACTACATGGGCAAAAGCACCACCTCGGTCAATGTCAACTACTAGTACAGTTGGCGCGTTCAAATATTTTGCCACCCGCATGTTGGTCAAGTCGCGGTGCTTGAGGTTAATCTCCGCAGGACTACCAGCTCCTTCGCAAACAACTATATCAAATTCTGTTCTCAAATGTTGTAATGATTCCTCAATTGCCCGCCACCCCATTTCAAAATATTGTTCATAATAATCTGTCGCACTGACTTTGCCCACGGACTTTCCCTTGATAATTACCTGGGAAGTCATATCGCTTTGAGGTTTGAGTAAAATTGGGTTCATTTCTATCCAAGGAACCACTCCCGCCGCCCAAGCTTGCACCGCTTGAGCATAGCCAATTTCTCCACCACTGGCGGTGACATAAGCATTTAAAGCCATATTTTGACCTTTAAAGGGAGCCACTCGCCAACCACGTCGCGACAGAATACGACAAATAGCTGCGGTTATCAGTGATTTCCCTGCGTGGGATGTTGTTCCCACCACCATAATTGCTTTCATGATTAATTCAGTTTTTCGCTTATCGGATTTCTTATTGACTGGGTGAAAGGAGACATAGCAATCTATGTGTTAGGTGTTAGTTGTTTGGAGAACAATCAACAATCAACAATTCGGAATCTGTCATTATTGTTCCCATTGAGGAAGCACTGCTAACTCTTCACCCTTCGATTCTAGAAAGGTAATCTTAACCAACGAATCACAGCGTCTATAGCGCGATCGCGCCATGAGGGAGGTCGCCAAGGTTTGATCTGCAATTGTTCCACCAACTGGCGACCTAAAGGAGTGAGGCGAAAACTATCTGTAATCCCTTGACCATCGACTTCTCGCCGTAATACACCCACTTGGATTAACCATACCAAAGCATTGTCTGTTACCAATTCCGACAATGGACGTTTTGTGTAGCCACACTGGACACCAGAATTGCCAGCTATATCACTTAAAGCTACACTGGCATTGCGCATCGCTGACAATAGACACAGATTGAAGGGAGAACAGACAAGCGATCGCTCAGCTCGTTCTAGTGTGCTACGAGAATAGGGAAGCGGTTTCTGAATTTGGGAATCAAGACTTGACATTTTGTATTTTTTGATACAATATTTTCAGTATACATCTGATGTGTTGTAGTACTAGCTATCTAATTTAGCGAAAATTTGTCAACTTAGAGTGGTTGTGGTGTTTTGCTGCTTTCTTCTCGCTACTGAGAAGCCCAAGTTTGACCCCGTGGAAAAAACATAGAAAAAATCTCAGGACATCTGGGCAGGCTTATTGTTTGGTATGGCAATGGTTAAGCCGAATATTTCAGCGCTTTACTTGACTGAAAATTATTTGAAATCTTGACCTAATTTGCAAAAATTTGCGTATCTGAAAATAAAAGTATTTTAGGATACTCTTAATTAAATATTTTTCAGTAGTTTGCGAAAAAAATAGTAATATTAAGCACTTTATATTTAAGGTGATTGACGATAAATAAATGTATAGCTATTTTCAGGTATAGTATTTAGCAGGAAAGAATAGCAAAAACCAGTGTACAGAAACGCCATGACGCCTCTGTACAACTAACCTTATATTCGAGAGATACTAAACCTATGGCTTTAGCAGTTGGTACCGATGCACCTGCATTTACTGTCAAAGATACAAACGGCAACACCGTTTCGTTAGCTGATTATAAAGGTAAAACAGTAGTTTTGTATTTCTACCCCAAAGACGATACCCCAGGCTGCACTAAACAAGCCTGCAGTTTTCGCGATGCTAGTAACGAATATCAAAATAAGGATGTTGTGGTTTTGGGAGTCAGTGCAGATGATGAAGCATCTCATCAAGCATTCACTCAAAAATATAACCTAAATTTTCCCCTGTTAGCTGACACTAACAAAACCCTCATCGCAGCTTATGATGTCGATGGTGGTGGCTACGCCAAACGCGTCACCTACGTAATTGATGGCAATGGTAAAATCGTCCACGTTGACGCCAATGTCAACACATCTAACCACGCCAGTGATGTTTTAGCGTCACTGGGAGTCTAAATGTTAGTTGTTAGTAGGTAGATATAGCAATCCTATTTGAGTTGCGAACACCTCAAGCTTCACCAAACCCGGTTTCTTTAAGAAACCGGGTTTCTCTGCGTTCAGGAATCATTTAGGTTTGATTCAATGACCGATCTGAGGTGTATTTACCTGAAAACGGGCGTTTATTGGTTGCTGTCCTTGTTTTTGAAACATTTGTTGTTGCTTTGCTTTGAACGCTGCTGCAGCGTCATTGAGTTCTTGGTTCCCCTGATCAACATTCCAAGGACTGTTACCCAGCTGAGCGCGGTGAATTAGGCTAAAAACATTCATACCATTATCCACTTCGTCGCTGCGAGGCGCTAATGGATTATCATCCTGTGGACTGAGGTTTTGCAGGATATTAGAGCTAGGTTCAGCAAAGCTGGGCTGAGGTATTAGTAAAGAAGCAAAGCTAATTCCTGCCACACTAATCACAACAAATCGGGTAAGCGGTGAAAACAGCCTGTTCATGGAGTTTTGACCCTCAAGTTTTTCTAAATAAGTAATGTTTCTATTTTACGCAAGTGTCCGGCGCAGTTGGGGTTGAATACTCAACAATGCTACGAGGGCGAAGCCAACCAACACGAGCATTGCAGCCCCAAAGGTGACATCACCCCAAAAAGCATGCATCACGACACTACCCAATCCCCAATGTTGGTGGAGATACAAATAGCGAATTGGTTCAATGGCATAGCTGAGAGGATTGAGGGTAGCCACAACCTGCAACCACTGAGGCATGAAGGACAAAGGAGCTAAAGCAGTGCTAGCAAATAATACTGGTAAATTGGTAACAAAAATTACTGCAATTAATTCGATGTGTCCTGGTAAAGCAAAAGCCAAACCAAGCGACAGAGCTGTCACGCCTAAAGCCAGAAGGAAGACAATCAGGGCGATCGCACCCAAGCCGGCGGCATCTGGTAACCCAGCACCTAGAAATGCTGCTGCTGTCACAATCACCCCTGCTTGCAACAAACTCTGACTAATAATAAAGATTGCTGAAGCCAGAACTATGGAAAACCGTGATGCTAGTGGAGCCACCAGTAACCGATTCAAAAAGCCGAATTCTCGGTCAAACATCACAGGCAAACCAGCATTCAGCGCCCCAGCAAACGCAGTAAAAACGATGACTCCTGCACTCAAAAATTGCCCGTAATTCGCAGTATTGCCAAATATCCCCTTAGGCGCATTTTGAAATAAAGCACCAAACAGCACCAACCACATGACTGGCTGAATAATGCCTGCAATTAACGTCGAGGGACGTCGTTGCAACTGAATAAACAAACGACGCGTTAAAGCCAGCGTCTCTTGCACCAATTCACCGAAAAAATTAGGAGCAGCATCAGCGCTCATTTGAGGTGCTGCCACTTGCTGCCAGTTAAGATCCGATTTAGGAGGTGTTACAGTACTACTCATAGTGATTTTAGATTTTAGATTTTGGATTGGGGAGTTGCTAATTGCTAATTGCTAATAGTAAAGAGAATAACAATTAGCAATTAGCCATGAACCATTAGCTATTTCGCTATCTCATACTTTGCTTCTTTTCTGCCTTTGGATCGCGACTTCCTGCGGCGGCTAGTTCTGCATCCAATAGTGTTCTTCCCGTCGCGGCAAGGTAAACATCATCCAAACTCGGTCGAGATTGGGCAATGCCAAACATCGGCAACCCAGCAGCATTCAGCGCTTGCTGTATGCTGATCAAAGCATCATTCTGTGGCGTCACCACCAAGTTGAGGGAATTCCCCTGAGCACTATTTATAATGACTTCCTGAACGAACGGCAAAGAATTCAGCAAATCTTTGGCTAGTTGTGCTTCCTCAATTGGTAAAAACTCGCGGATGCGCACAGTAATGCGATCGCCTCCGACATCATCTTTCAACTCTGAAGGTGTTCCTGTGGCAATCACAACGCCGCGATCAATAATTGTCACCCGATCCGCTAACGCATCAATCTCTTCTAAATAATGGCTAGTAATTACTACCGTTGTCCCTGCTTGTCGCAACTTCCGCAGGAAATCCCATACCACAAAACGGCTTTCTATGTCAAGCCCCACCGTTGGTTCATCTAAAACCAAGACATCCGGTGCATGAAGTAGCCCTGCTGCTAAGTCCAGGCGTTTACGTAACCCACCAGAGTAAGTACCAGTCTTTTTATCGGCATATTCCTGTAAGCCGAGGAGATCTAGCACTGTTTCAATGCGCTGTTTCGCACCCTGAATGGGTAGGTGATAAAGCGCCGCTTGCAGTTGGAGGAGTTCGCGACCAGTCAGCACCTTATCTAAAGCCACTTCCTGGGCTACATAGCCTAGCCTTTGCCTTGCCGCTTTGGGATGATCCAATACAGAAATGCCAGAGACTTCTATTTTTCCAGCATCTGGTGTGGTGAGAGTACACAAAGTACGCAGGGTGGTAGTTTTGCCTGCGCCGTTAGGACCAAGTAAACCAAAGATTTCTCCCGGTTCAACCTGAAAGGAGATGTCCTTCACGGCTTCGACTGAACCGTAGCGCTTTTTTAAATTCTCAACTAAAACGGCGGGAGCCATGACAGCTTATCCCTAACTATACAATTCTCAACAAAGTCTATTCTTATTGTAGACGAGTGCTGTGAGACGAGGTGATTCGCTCGGTTAATCTTGTTGGTTGGGTTGAGGTGAGGAGAGATGCGCCAAGTAATTAACTAAATCGTTCTGACTAGAGAAATCTAACAACTCCTCAGCTAACTCCTCCAATTGAGTGATGGATAAGGCACTAATCTGCTGTTCTATTTGGGGTTGAATGTTACCAAACCGACATTTTAGCTGACGCAGAATGAGTTCTAATGCCTCCTGTTTCTTTCCTCGTTGCTCACCTTTAAGCAGGATGTCTTGATAGATTACAGATTCTTGCATAATTATTTTTTAACCTCACGCAAATTTGCGCGGGCAGTCGCCTCTGTCGGGAAACACTCATAATGCTCGCTACCCTTGTCTTTGCGCTTCTATTTTCATAGTCTCAATCAGCAACGCCAAATCTTTGGTCAAAAAACTAGAGTTCATCGAAGAAACGTGCGTAAGTCCTGAATCTCATAGGTTGGGCTGAGGTGGGGAAAGATTCACCAAGTAATTAACTAAATCGTTTTGGCTCTTGAAATCCAACAGCGCCTCAGTTAAGTGCTCCAGTTGCGCGATCGATAAAGCGCTAATCTGCTGTTCTATCTCAGGTTGAATAGAACCAAACCGACGGTTCAGAAGTCGCAGTATGACCGCCACCTCTCCTTTTTGCAACCCTCGTTGCTCTCCCTTCAGCAAAATGTCTTGATAGATTACAGACTCTTGCATAATCTCCTCCCTAAACAGTTGTCGAATCAAATCTTTCTCAAAGCGCAAACCAGCTAAAACCTGTGTGCAAGCTGAGATATTCTGTCGTTCCGTTATCTCAATCATATCCACAGCTACAGCGACTTGTTGTAGTAAAGCGTTGGGTGAGTCAGTTCTAGCTAAGGTTGCTAGTGGTAAGAGAGCAGGATTAGCCAGCAGTGGCGCTGAGTTTTCTTCCCAAAGACGGATGACCGAAGAAAGGCAGAGGGCAGAGGGCAGAAGGCATTTATGGAAGAGGTTTAA
>CAZZXJ010000348.1:0-6957 GCA_964657905.1 uncultured Stigonema sp. | reverse complement strand
AAATGCCGCAAAAACCGTGATAGTACAAATGCTCACCTTGAAAGGGCTAGTCCTAGTGATGTTAGCTGACCAGAAATTGCTGCAACCACCGAAAGACGACGTGCGACAAAAAAGTTAGACTAATATAAGTTTAAGATTCAAGTATTTCAGCAGGCATCCCTCGTGTAGGCTGCCTAAAGGATGCTTTGCATCCTAGTTGAAGACCTTGGTGTTCTCACGGATAATGGTGAGAAGATGACCTTACTATTCCTTGGCATGAGACTGTGACAGAAACTGGAAGCTACAAAGACACTGTAAACCTCTCAAAGACTAAGTTTGATATGCGGGCGAACGCTGTCAAGCGCGAACCCGAAATCCAAAAATTTTGGGAAGAGAATAAAATTTACGATCGCCTGTCCCAAAACAATCCAGGCGACTTATTTATACTGCACGATGGGCCTCCCTACGCCAATGGCTCTCTACATATTGGTCATGCTTTAAATAAAATTCTCAAAGACTTTATTAACCGCTACCAACTATTGCAAGGGCGTAAGGTTCGCTATGTGCCAGGTTGGGATTGTCACGGCTTGCCGATTGAACTCAAAGTTTTGCAGAACTTGAAACCCGCAGAACGGCAAAACTTGGCCCCTTTGCAACTGCGGCAGAAAGCAAAAGAATTTGCCCTGAAAACGGTAGAAGAACAACGCGAAAGTTTCAAACGATACGGAGTATGGGGTGATTGGGAACACCCGTACCTGACTTTAAGTCCAGAATATGAAGCGGCTCAGATTGGCGTTTTCGGTGAGATGATGCTAAAAGGCTACATCTATCGTGGTTTGAAGCCAGTACACTGGAGTCCCAGTTCTAAAACGGCTTTGGCAGAAGCTGAGTTGGAATATCCCGAAGGTCATACTTCTCGGAGTATCTACGCGGCTTTCCCAATGACGAGTTTATCGGCTGCGGTGAAACCAGCACTGGGCGAGTTTTTGCCGAAGTTGGGTGTAGCTATCTGGACGACGACACCTTGGACAATCCCCGCAAACTTGGCAGTTGCTGTCAATCCAGAACTTACATACGCAGTGGTGGAAGTAGAAACCCACCCCCCAACCCCCTCCCCGCAAGCAGGGAGGGGGACTGAGCGAGTGAGGTTCCGCTACCTCATAGTGGCTGCTGATTTGGTGGAAAATCTATCAGCTAAATTGGAAACTCAGCTAACCGTAAAAACCACAGTCAAAGGGAAAGATTTAGAACACTCCACCTATGGTCATCCCCTATTTGACCGCGAAAGTCCGATTGTGATTGGCGGTGATTACGTAACCACGGAAGCAGGTACGGGATTGGTACACACTGCCCCTGGTCATGGTCAAGAAGACTACATGGTCGGTCAGCATTACGGTTTGCCCATCCTCGCGCCTGTGGATGACAATGGTAACTTTACCGAAGAGGCAGGTCAGTTTGCTGGGCTGAATGTATTAGGTGATGGCAATCAGGCGGTGATTGATGCACTCTTGACGGCGGGTTCTTTACTCAAGGAAGAACCCTATATCCACAAGTATCCTTACGATTGGCGGACAAAGAAACCAACAATTTTCCGCGCCACGGAGCAGTGGTTTGCTTCCGTTGAAGGATTTCGGGATGAGGCACTAAAAGCGATCGCCTCTGTAAGCTGGATTCCACCCCAAGGTGAAAATCGGATCACGCCAATGGTAGGTGATCGCTCTGATTGGTGTATCTCTCGTCAGCGGAGCTGGGGTGTGCCAATTCCCGTTTTCTACGACCAAGAAACCGGGGAACCGTTGCTTAATGAGGAAACCATTGCTCACGTCCAGGCAATTATTGCCCAAAAAGGTTCCGATGTTTGGTGGGAACTCTCAGTAGAGGAGTTGTTGCCAGAAAAATACCGCAACAATGGTCGCTCCTACCGTAAAGGTACTGACACAATGGATGTGTGGTTCGATTCTGGCTCATCTTGGGCTGCTGTGTTGCAACAGCGTCCAGAATTGCGCTACCCTGCTGATATGTACCTCGAAGGTTCAGATCAGCATCGCGGTTGGTTCCAGTCAAGTTTGCTCACCAGTGTGGCGGTTAACGACTGTGCGCCTTACAAAACCGTGTTGACTCACGGCTTTGCTTTGGACGAACAAGGGCGCAAGCAGAGTAAGTCGCTGGGAAATGTGGTTGACCCCAAAGTCGTCATTGATGGTGGTAAAAATCAAAAAGAAGAACCGCCCTATGGTGCAGACGTACTGCGATTGTGGGTGTCGTCGGTAGATTATACCTCAGACGTGCCCTTGGGTAAAAACATTCTCAAGCAACTGGCGGATGTGCGGAATAAAATTCGCAACACGGCGCGGTTCTTGTTGATGAATTTGTCCGATTTTGACCCCGATCAGGATGCAGTACCGTTTGAGGAATTGCCAGAACTGGATCGCTATATGCTGCACCGGATATCTGAGGTATTCAACGACGTCACAAAAGCATTTGAAAGTTTCCAATTCTTCCGCTTTTTCCAAACTGTGCAGAATTTCTGCGTGGTGGATTTATCCAACTTTTATCTGGATATTGCTAAGGATAGGCTGTACATCAGTACACCTCATGCCTTGCGGCGTCGCAGTTGTCAGACGGTGCTGGCGATCGCTTTGGAGAATTTAGCACGAGCGATCGCGCCTGTGCTGTGCCACACGGCAGAAGATATCTGGCAGTATCTCCCCTACAAAACACCTTACAAATCGGTGTTTGAATCTGGTTGGGTACAGTTAGACCAGAGGTGGCATAATCCAGAGTTAGCAGAATTCTGGCAACAAATGCGCCAAATCCGCACTGAGGTGAACAAGGTGCTAGAACAAGCAAGGGTAGAAAAAATGGTTGGTTCTTCCCTAGAAGCTAAGGTGTTGCTGTATTTACCAGATGAGCAGTTACGTTTATCAGTGAAATCACTGAATAGTGGCAACGGGGTGGACGAACTACGCTACCTGTTTATCACTTCCCAAGCAGACTTGTTAGATTCTCCAGCAAACCTGGAAGGGTTACAGTACAGCTTGCAGTCGGATACATGGGGAATTGGTGTGGTAAATGCAGAAGGGCAAAAGTGCGATCGCTGCTGGAACTACTCAACTCATGTGGGCGAATCAGCTGAACATGCCTTAATTTGCGAACGATGTGTTGCAGCTTTGGCAGGTCAATTTTAACAGATGGGGAGTTGTTGGTAGCTAATTGCTAATTGTTCATTGCCATTAGCAATTAGCCATTAGCTACTAACAACTATCCACTAATACTCCTTTAGAAGAGATGGTAGCTTTTGCAACAACTCTTTGGTTAACTGAATGAACGCTTTTGACCCTGCTGATTGGGGAGAGTTTAAAACAACTGGCATAAAACTGTCAACTGCCTTAGCAACATTTACATCAATTGGTATTTGTGTCGGACAAACTTTTCCAGCGCCAAAATCTTGTTGAACGCGCTGCATCACCTGCTTGTAATATCTCCCAGTTAGAAGGTTGCTGTTGGACATTGTAAATACAATTCCCAGCATTTGTATATCCATTTTTGCTTCATGTTCGTGATTATCTTTTAACTTGGCAATGCGTCTTTCCAACAACTGAATACCTATGACAGATAAAGGTTCTGGTTTAGCAGGAAGTATGTAGAAATTACTGGTAGCCAAAGCGCTACGAGTTAAAAGATTATACCCAGGGGCGCAATCCAGCATAATGAAATCATATTCTTGCCGAATTGGTTCTAGGATTTTAGTCATCAAGACTCGTTCAAAACGATTCCAAATTGTTTCAAAGTCTTGTGCTCCCAAAGCCACTGCTTGTTGATGCAGCATTTCTGAAACGACAAATTCATCGTACAGGTCGATATCTCCTGGTAATAAATCCAGTCCTTGCTGATTACAGACCTGGGACTGAATTATATCCTGAGTCGTCAATTTTTGGTTTTGATGAGGGTTAATTATTTCATCTATTAGATACCTTAATGTCTTTCTTTGTTTTCGGCGCTTGGCAAAGTCCAAAGGCGACATGAGACTGAGTGTGGCACTAATTTGGCTATCCAAGTCAAGGACAAGCACCCTCTTGCCATGGTCTTTTGCCAAACAGGTAGCTATATTGACGGTGAGGGTGGTTTTGCCAACGCCGCCTTTCATATTTGCAGTTGCAATTACATATCCCATTGGTTAATCCTTTGAAGCACGCATTTCTATTTACGTAGCGTACACGTCTGGTGATCAATTGGAAATTTTTACTCTTATTTAAGATTTTCGGTCACTCTTATGAGTGATTGGCGATACTCACCTGATTGAAGCAGTCAGATTATAGCAGTGAGGGGTGCATTGTTGGGGGTAGCAGCAAGTGGTGGCTGGTATTCCGGGATGTACGCCACAAAATTTACGTTAACTTAGTACTTTTGTCAGGGGATTAACATGACTTTTTTCCCATGTAATTACTAGGGATAATTTTTAGTATGGATAGCAAGTATACGCAGAATCAACTCCAGCCCATATTTCGAGATGGGCTGGATATTTCTTTTTGGGGTAGTGTCGCTTGCTCTGACAGTGCTGAGAGAGGCTCAGCAAAAGAACGGGCTGCGGCAAGTGTTGTGTAAGTGTGAATGTGGCAATGAAAAAGTTGTCGCTTTGGGTCACTTGACAAGCAAGTCTACAAAGACCTGTGGTTGCTATTCAGCGGAAATCATAGGGGGCTTTAGAGGTCATAGAAACTGCAAAGGAATCAACACTCCCACGCTTTAAAGGCGTGAGATTAATGGCAGTGGATTTTCAGTAAGACTAGAGAAGCTATCATGCAGATCGCTATTTTAAAATTGGGCTGGCGATCGCATCGACCCCCGTATAAATTGTATATAACTTACATAAACTGACTTAATATTTTTCTGACACTGAGGGATTAGCAGTTATAATTGTATAGGTTGATTCCTCTTGGTGCTAGTATGATACCTAACTCGGCTTCAACACTGCTAGAAATTTTTAAAGCAATCACCCCAAATAGCAGTGAATCCGATGTGGAAAAAAAAGTGGTAGTTCCCCTCTTGCTTACCCTTGGTTATAGCAGTACAGATTGGCACTCTCAAGTCGTAATTCTCAAATCTAAGCTTGACTTCTTAGTTGGTCACTCAAATTCAGCTTTGATAATACCACCGTATCTAATTATTGAAGTCAAAGCACCTTGCAAAAACATTGCACACAGCGTTTGGCAAATTAATAACTATATGCGCAAAACTGGGGCTGTTCTAGGTCTACTAACCAATGGCTATGACTTTCATGTACTTTATAACTACGACGCTAAAATTACAAAAATTGTAGAGTATTCTCAGGAAACACTGATTCATAAATATAAGTTATTCCATAAAATATTATCTAAAAAAACTTATTTACACTTGACTTCTACCTTATATACAAATCAACAAAAAATTCGTTTACACTTCTTAGATTTAATCACACAAGCAGTGGAAAAAGAAGATATGTTGGGTTTATTCAATAAACGTAAGACTCCTGCCCCAATACAGGTAACCAGCGAAGAAGAAATTTTAGTGCCAGAAATTAAGGAGGAACGCAAATCGATGATTATTACTGTATTTAATAACAAAGGTGGAGTAGGTAAAACCACAACGACGCTTAACCTTGCTGCTGCTCTTAGCAAGCTTGATAAGCGGGTATTGTTGATTGATATTGATGCTCAAGCTAACTTGACTGTAGGATTGGGAATTGATCCTTTAGATGATGTGGAAAAGCAAGGTAAGAAAGATATTACACATCTATTGACTGAACCAAGAACTAGTTTAGAGGAAACGATTATTCGTAAAAATTGGGATGATATTGAACTAGATATTGTTCCATCTCACATTCGTTTGAGTGATATGGAAGCTGAGCTAATTACTACACTAGATATTGATCGCGTATTAACCAAAAAGCTTAAGAAATATCTTAATCAATACGATTATGTTTTAATTGACCCACCACCATCATTTGGTAAAGCTAATACTATTTCTCTCATGGCGTCTTCAGCAGTATTGATTCCTACCCAGTTAGCGGCTTATCCTATCCGGGCATTAGAGTATGTGATTAAGAGGGCTATTGCAGTTGATGAATCTAAAGATGAACCATTGGAAATTTTGGGGATCGCAATCAGTATGTATAATAGAGCGGCAACTAAAGTTGCTGAAGCTATGACAAAGCAGATTTTCGAGGTGATAGCCACCATACCTAACGGTAAAACTGTAGATTTATTTCCCCAACATACTTGGATACCAAACCTAAATATAGTTGCAAGTACGCCTAATAAAGGATATCCACTTTGTTTTGCAGAATTTGATGATGAATTAAGTACAAAAGATAAAGAAGCTGCACAAGATGCCTTTAGCTGCTATATGCAACTAGCTAAACACTTGATTTCAATTACAAAGGAAAAAGAGTAGAAAAATGAACGCAGCCGAACGTCGCGATCGCATTGTTGAGTATTTGCGTATTAAGCCAATTAGTCACGGTCAAGTTTACACTTTTCAAATTGCTGTACCGGAGTCTGAAGTTGTTGAAATTCCTTACGGAAGACACGATTATTTAAGGAAGAGTCTTACTGGGAAAGGTACTAACTTGATTCCTCTAATAGTACGTCGTACTGAAGCCTACAGTGAGGAAGAAGAATACGAAGTTGTCTATGGTGCTGATTGGTGTCTTGTTGCTAAGGAACTTGACATTGAAAAGCTATGGGTTTGGGTCTTTGATATGACTGATGACCAAGCTGCTACTGCTAAAGAAGAAATGCAGCAATTGGTAGGGTCTTCAGACTCCATTCCAGTAGCAGTACAACCTGCTTCTGAAGAAACAGAAACAATTAAAACTGTAATTCAAAAGCTTGATAAATTATTTCAGCCAGTAGAAACACTTAACAAAAAGATTGAGCAAGTGACTGTCTCTATCAAAAAACTTGAGGAAAGAGAAAGCAAGCAGACAGCTACTTATGA
>CAZZXJ010000347.1:0-6957 GCA_964657905.1 uncultured Stigonema sp. | reverse complement strand
AACTAACAACCAACAACTAACAACTTTATCTTCTCAGATTGGTGGTGTCTGTTGAGAGTGTGTTTCTGACACGGAACAACGTAGTATTAATGGGAACTCATTAGATGAAAATTGCGACCAACCAAGTACGGATGCAAAAATTCGCTCAACAGGTAGCTTTCATGCAACACCTCTCCTTTCTGTACGGGCACGGCAGTGCAGTGCCCCTACGCCTGGGATTGACCTTTTTTCTGTTAGCGGGACTGCTCAGTTGTGGTAACTTGGGGCGTTATGGTGTGAACGCAATCGGTGTCAATGTCACCCCAATTGGGGAACTTAAACCACAACAAAATGATCAAGCCGTATACATACAGGGTCAGGTAGAAAGGCAAGTTCCGCTTTTACAACGGCGGGTGTATCAAATCAATGACTCTACTGGAAAAATCTGGGTAATCACCAATCAAACTGCGCTGCGAGACGGAGAGCAAGTTGTGTTCAAGGGTAAAATTCGTTACCAAAGTATTCCTTTAGCTGGCAAAGAGTTCGGTGAAGTTTATTTAGAGGAGCAGTAATAAGGGGAGTCAGGAGTCAGGTAATCAGTGAACAGTAATTCATTTATCAGAAATCATTGATAACTGTTTACTGAATATCACCAGTCACACTTCTTCCCATTCTGGCTCCTGACTCCTGACTACTTCTTCATAAACATCAATTATGCAACCAACCTGCGGTTACAGCGACTATCAAAAATATACCCATCGCCAAGCGGTAGAAGACAAAAATAAAGGTATTGTGTTTTTCTAGGTAGTGCAACAGACCGTAAATCGCCAAGAAGGCTGAAATACTGGCGGAGGTTAAGCCAATTAACAGAATCAACCAACCACTAGCATCAAGACCAGCTTTGGAGAGGACACTCAGTTCCTTAGCCCCGGCTAACAAAACGGCTGGGATGCCTAGTAAAAAGGAAAATTTAGCTGCTGTTTCTCGCTCCATTTTCAGAAATATTGCGGCTGTTAATGTGGAACCGGAGCGAGAAACCCCTGGAACTAGGGCAAATGCTTGAGCGATTCCTACCAAGATTGCATCGCGCATGGTTAACTTGTTAAAGTCGCGATGGTGGTTGCCCTGTTTTTCTGCGAGAGCTAGCAGGAGAGACATAACGATGCTCGCCCCCCCAATGACTGTTAAAGTCCGGAAGGGGGAATGGCAAGCGTTGATGGTCTTTTGGAGCAAAAGACCCGCCACGGCTAGGGGAAATGTACCTAGCACCAGCCCAACCACTAGTTGAAAGGATCTTGATTGGAAGTTTCGCTCCGCGATCGCTCTTACTGTCCCTCCTGTCAATTGCTTGATATCTTTCCAGAAATAACTAATGACAGCTACCAGACTGGCAAGTTGCATCGCCGCCGAAAAAGCTGAGCCTGGGTCTTGCCATCCCAGCAAACCCGGTACTATTCGTAAATGAGCGGTACTACTGATTGGCAGTAATTCTGTGATCCCTTGGACAATGCCCAAAATAACTACTTTCCACCAACCTAATTGGACAAACCCCAAGTCTACATCACTGGGACAAGCCGAAGCTGCGGTCGAAGCTGCGAAAAAAATGTAACTCATCATATGGATTTTTACGGTTTAAACAAGCTTTGCTGTTAGGGTGGAGCCACGAGAAACACGGTAGTATGAGAGTGCATGTTTGAGCGACATTTACCCTATTGCTCTAATGGTTCCCATTAATTTTTTTAAGTGTTGCCAAAACGCTCAAAAGATGTTAAGGTAGGTAACTGCATTGCCAGTGTTGAAGCTGACCCCATTTGCAGTTCCAGTAGAATAGGCACTACCCGCAGGTCAGGAGTACTGCTTATTGGTAGAAGTTTTTTCATCCCCTAGACAATAGCCAAAATAATCACCTCTATCCAGCCCAAGTTTCCAAAGTCCAGATTCACGTGGCTACCATTAGCAAAGATCGCAGTCGCCACCAGCAGAGAAACCATAATATAACTGTTTTAATCAACTTGCTTTTAGGAAATTATCGATAAATTAACTCAGATATGTGACGTTTCTGTGACCAGTATATGGAGTATGTGTAACACGTTACAAAATACACTTCCTTCGCTATTTTGGCAATAGTAAACTTACCCACATGGGGAACTCGCTCTTCCCCTCTGGAAATTAGGGCTAACGGAGCATAGGATATCAGGTAGGAAAATAGCATGTCCCATACCTCATATCCCATGCCCAATTATTCCATGACCCATGACCTACGTCCGGAAGTCCTGTGCTTTCGTGCCGTCAGTTAACCCAGTAGGCAATACGGGTCAGTATGTCCGCTTCCGTGGGAACGATCGCCAACAAACTTTATTTTATCTTAAGAATCTTTTGTAAGTATCTGCTGTATTTTTACAAGGGTCAGGAAAATTTGTCATGACTAATTACTCGGTGGTCTTTCAGAATTAAACATTCTTAATTTGAACTAATTCGTAGCAGTCCTCACGCTCAACCGAAGCTAGCCTGGGGAAACCGTGTTATGAAAAAACAAAAATTTATCACTTTTAAATCAAAGCAAGGCTTTGATGCCGAGTGAGAAGATTTAAGTTTTTTCTAAATTCAAGTAGCAATTTTATTAGAGGATTAATAAAATTTATGTTCACATTTACTACCCCCAAGTAGTTGACAAAATGCACAATACTGGGGTGGAGTTATCAGTAATTCTATCAACGCTTTTAAATGTTGTAGAGAGAACTCAGGTATACTGCGTTTAGAGGCAAAATCGATTTTTGCTCAGTTGTTGACTCTATTGATCGCGTCCCTAAAGCAGGGTTGTTTCATTTGTGGTCAAACCCCTTAGGAAAATTTATTTGCGATCAAGAAATAACCCTGATTTCAAAAAGACCACGAATTTAGTGTTGTGTATTTGGAGGATAAAGTTTATGGGTTGGTTACAAAGACTTTTTGGTTTGGAAAAGCCTCAAGATGCTCAAGTTAATCCCGAACCAGTTGCATCCACTGATGATAGTGCTACTGAAAGCACGGGTACAGAAACAATTGCTCCTGAGCGACAGGGGTTAAATGGAGAGTACGATCAGAGCGGTCTGGCAAAGCGGGTAGCCTTAGCTTTTGATGAAGATGGGCGATTTGATGATACTAACACCGTTTATGTTGCCCAAACTGGCAGTACAGTTGTACTTAAAGGGGAAGTTCCGAGTCAAGATATTCTTGACGAACTGGTAGAGGTTGCTAAAGGTGTTAGCGGTGCAACAGATGTTTCAACTGACCAAGTTACTGTTGGTTAAATAAGGTATTCTCTTTGAATTGAGCGCGATATCAACAGATTATGAAACATCTACTGCGGCATCGATGGACTCTTACCATTGCATTTTTGGCTATCTTAGCCATCTCAGGTTGTGGGAAAAAGAATGATGAGTCTGCTAGTCCTTCTCCAGCAGGAGAAAATACCCCACAATCAACATCTACTACTGGTTCAGCTCCTCAAACAGCAACCTCACCTAGTTCGGGAACAGCTACAACTAAGGGAACTCTCACAGCTGAAGCTAAGCAGTTAGGTGTGACACCTCAAGGAGCAACCTGTCCCAAGAATGCTCCAGTTAAGGGCAAAGTTACGGTAAAGCGGGGCAACATTTACCAAACTGCTAAGTCACCAGACTATGGGAAGCTCAAGCCAGACATCTGCTTTGCAGATACAGCGACTGCTCAAAAGGCTGGTTTTAACGCTCCCAAGTAGTTAAGTCTGCTCAGGAAGTTAACAGTCGCTACTTGAGTTTTTCAGCCCTTGCCATGCAAGGGCTTTATCAATATAACTGGAATGTTTGAGGTTTATATCTCGCTCTTAGGTGAACATGGCTACTCAAGTGGCGATCGCTATTCTCTACCAAGAAAACAAGTTTCTGATGCAGTTGCGGGACAATATCCCCACTATTGTCTATCCTAATTACTGGGCGCTATTTGGCGGACACATGGAACCTGGTGAAACCCCAGATGTGACGGTAAAGCGAGAAATTTTAGAAGAAATAGGCTATGACCTACCACCAACATTTTCCGAGTTTGGCTGCTACCCTGATGAAAAAGCTGTTCGTCACGTCTTTTATGCACCACTGACGGTGGAATTAAATCAACTCGTTCTCAATGAGGGCTGGGATATGGGCTTACTGACACCGGAAGAAATTCGCTTAGGTAGCTGTTATTCAGCAGTAGCGGGGGAAGTGCGTCCCCTCGGACCAATGCCTCAGCGTATTTTGTTAGATTTTATGAATAATAGAATAGGTAATGGGGCATAGGGCATGGCGCATGGCGCATGGGGATAATTACCAATGCCCTATGCCCTATGCCCTATTCCCTATTCCCCAATGATCCAATCAGCTTTCAAACTACCGCGATGGTTAAGTTTAGGATTAGCATTTCCCCTCACCATACTTAATGGTTGGGTTTTGCTTCAAGTGGTGCAGTATTTTCAACCCTTAGTAAGTGTTTTTGTCGCTGCCATCTTGCTGGCTTTTGTTTTAGACTATCCGATCCGGTTTTTACAGCAGCAACGAGTAAGGCGCGACCTAGCTGTTTGGGGAGTTTTGCTATTGGCTGTGGTGATTGTAGTCGCTTTAGCTATTACTTTGGTTCCCCAGATTCTCGTACAGCTGAACGAACTGGCTAACATTTTGCCTGCTTGGATTGATTCTGGATCTGAACAGTTGCAAGCTTTGCAAAACTGGGCTGCTGCTCAACAACTACCAGCTAATGTAAGCAATTTACTTACTCAAATTCTAGACAGATTATCCAGTCAACTTCAGACATTCATTGGTAAAATTCTCAGTTTTGCTGTTGATACCATCAGCACTTTAGCCAACTTACTACTAACCGTGGTGCTGACTGTATACTTAGTGTGGAATGGAGAACGTCTTTGGGATGGAATTTTTCTGTGGTTGCCGCCTCATATTGCATTAAAAGTGCGACAAAACCTCCGAGAGGATTTTCACGGTTACTTTATTGGTCAAGCAACTTTGGGTGCTTTGCTAGCATCAACCCTGATATTGGTGTTTTTGGTTTTGCAAGTTCCCTTAGCTTTACTTTTTGGGATCGCAATTGGGTTCTTTTCTCTCTTCCCCTTTGGTACTGGGATCGGTATTGCCATAGTCAGTCTTTTGGTAGCGCTACAAAACTTTTGGCTGGGAATAGAAGTCTTACTCGTTGCTGTGGCGATTGACCAAGTAAATTCTAACTTCGTTGCTCCTCGCATTTTGGGCAATTTGACTGGCTTAAATCCTGTATGGGTAGTGATTTCCTTACTCTTGGGAGCCAAACTGGGAGGCGTAATCGGTTTGTTGATTGCTATACCTATAGCCAGTTTTATCAAAGATTTGGCAGATATCTGGCGTGCTGGGGAATTTAATCAAATGGTTTTGTCTAGTGAGGATAGGCAACACATTTCTCCTTTTGAGGTGAGTGAATAAGAGTAAAGATCGAGACTTTCATAAAATTTAGATGATTAGCAGAATGGGAGAATCAGGTGGAAGGCAAAAGATTTATCCGCAGCCTGCGAGTAGAAAACTTCCTTTCCTATGGAAGTGAAGGTGAAGAAATTGAACTACAACCGTTGAATGTATTAATTGGTTCCAACGCATCTGGTAAATCAAATTTAATTGAAGCCATTGGATTGCTAAAGGCGACACCTACAGACTTGCCTGCTCCCATTCGTCAAGGGGGAGGGATTAGTGATTTTTTGTGGAAAGGTCAACAGGGTATTCCGGTAGCCAAAATACAAGTTACTGTGGATTATCCCCAACGCTCCCAGACTTTACAGTATCAGCTAAGCTTAACTGTAGCTGGTCAAAAATTAGAGTTAGTGGACGAAGCTATAGAAAATGAACAACCATTTCCAGGTGAAGATGATGTCTATTTTTACTATCGCTACCAACGTGGTCGTCCAGTTATAAATGTAAAAATAGAGAACGATCAGCAACTAATTAGACGCTCTCTTCGCCGAGAGGATCTGATTCCAGATCAGTCTGTTTTATCTCAAAGGAAAGATCCAGATCTATATCCAGAACTTTCATATTTAGCAAACCAATTTTCTAGTATAAGTTTATATCGTGAATGGAATATCGGGCGATATTCTGACCCTAGGAATCCTCAAAAAACTGACTTACCCGAACATCCTCTTCAAGAAGATGGGAGTAACCTTGGACTCTTTTTAAACAACTTACAATACCAATTAGGAAATAGACAAATTATTAATAAGCTAAAAAAGTTTTATGATGCAGCAGAGGAACTAAGTATAAAAATCTATGGCGGTACAGTACAGATATTTATTCGTGAAGAAAATCTAACTCAACCTATTCCCGCAACCCGTTTATCGGATGGTACACTCCGTTATCTATTTTTAATGGCTTTATTCCTAGATCCAACGCCACCACCACTTATCTGTATTGAAGAACCGGAAATAGGTTTGCATCCTGATATTCTACCCACCATTGCTGAGATGCTAATCGAAGCATCTCAAAGAACACAATTGATTGTGACAACCCATTCCGATGCTTTAGTTTCTGCTCTTTTACCTGAATCAGTGTTGGTATGTGAGCGAGATGAAAAAGGAAGCCACCTACACCGTCTTGAACCTGATAGATTGAAAAACTGGCTAGAAAATTATACTCTTGGCGATCTCTGGCGGATGGGTGAAATTGGAGGCACCCGATGGTAAAGGAGATTCGTGTTTACATCGAAGGTGGTGGTGATGGTAAGAATACAAAGGCTTTGATTCGTCAAGGATTTAGCGGATTTTTACAAGATATTGTTCAGCTAGCACGTATATCTGAAATCAAATGGCAAATTATTATCTGTGGTTCACGTAATAATGCCTTTCGGGGCTTCAAGAATGCTTTGAAATCCCATCCTGATGCCTTTAACTTGTTGCTTGTTGACCAAGCCCCTTTGGGGCGGGGTGTAGGGTGTAGGGAAAAACTTAGCCCCAAA
>CAZZXJ010000346.1:0-6974 GCA_964657905.1 uncultured Stigonema sp. | reverse complement strand
CGTCTCTACATAAATTGTCGGTAGGTTAATTATCTTAACTGAACCGTATTGCGGCGTGAGTGATATTGAGACTGGCGAGTTGCAGTAGTTCTAGTTGAGGTGCGTAGTTTACTATCCCAATCCCCAATTCCATGCCAATCTCTTGTCCGGAAGTTTTTATATTTTTTATACAAATTTTATCTGCATACGTAGTAAACGTATCGCAGTAAATCAGCTAAAAATAGTACTTCAGTAAGTACAACAGTGGTTATTTTTAGTTTTAAAAGCTACCTTGTCTACATAGCTCAGAGTTCAGTTTAAGTACTCTAGGAAAATGAACGCTACTGCTTTGTGCAGCCACAAACCTAAATAACTCGGTACAACAGGAATCGTGAGGTCATTTATGCGTCATAGTAAATCTGGTGTGTTTTTCCCGATTGCGCTGATCGCAAGTTGCAGTTGTCAAGTGTTTTTCTTGCGCCTATCTTTAGCAGCAGCAGAACATATACGGAATGTTGCCCCCACCCAAGCAAAAGCAGCTAATCCAACCTTGAAGACACAAACAAGTTACCTATCGCCCACCGAACAACAAGTGATCACTGAGATGAACTTGCTTCGTACCAATCCTCAGGCGTACATCCCCGTGTTGGAAAACTATAAACAGCACTTTCAAGGTCAGCGAGTTGAAGTCGGTCATAATGTCTTCATCCAAACACAGGAAGGAGTAACATCTGTTGATGAAGCCATTGCATTTCTCCACAAAGCCAGTCCTGTTGACGCTTTAACCACATCTCAGGGAATGTCTTTGGCGGCAAGAGATCATGTTTTAGATAATGGTTCAAAAGGTACAGTAGGTCACGAAGGCAGCGATGGTAGTGACCCATCTACTCGTCTGGATCGTTACGGAAAATGGCAATCTACTGCGGGGGAAAATATCAGCTATGGTATGAGTACAGCTCAAGATATTGTTATGCAGTTACTTATTGATGATGGAGTGGCGAGTCGCGGTCATAGAAAAAACATCTTTAATCCTGATTTTAAAGTGGCTGGAGTTGCTTATGGGACTCATCCCTACTACAAAGCGATGTGCGTGATTGACTACGCAGCAGCATATCAAGAAAAATCAATAGGGTTTTAGGGGTGTTTACGTTTCGTAATATAGTTAGGTTTATTTCCACTCACCTACTTATCCGCGCACTGTGGTGTTGCACTCTACTTGATAACGTAAATTATTGCAACACTTGATGTATGATTTCAGTGTTTTTGATTTGGACTTTGATTGTGGTAATTACGAATTACGAATTACACTGGCAGGTTTTGCTACCAAATGTCTAAAAACCTAACGATCAAAGAACTTACTGATGCAGTCGGAAGCGGTATTACCCCGCGGATGGTGCGCCACTACCATCAATTGGGGTTACTGCCTCAACCAGTGCGATCGCCCAGCAACTACCGCCTCTACAACGAGAAAGATGTTGTGAGGCTGCAACGAATTGTGGCACTGAAGCAGCAAGGGTTCCAACTCAACCACATCCGCCAAATTCTAGAAGTCGAACCAGAAGCAGATACAACTGCTAGTCTGATGGCGCAACTTCAGCAGCAATATCGGGCAGTCATGCAGCAAATTGCCCAACTTAGGCAAACTGCATCTGCACTAGAAGGGTTATTGGGGCGCGATCAGCATTGTCAAATCATGCAAGCTGAAGTCTTGGCACAACTTAAGTTACTGGAAGTAGAAACCAAAACAGGACTGGGAGGACTGGAAAAACTCTGGAGTGGCTTGGATGCCCAAGTTCATGCACACCCGGAAGCTTTTCAAGAATCTTTACAACGCTTGCTACCTGACCTCGACCACCGTTC
Organism: uncultured Stigonema sp.; assembly: GCA_964657905.1. Classification (GTDB taxonomy): domain Bacteria; phylum Cyanobacteriota; class Cyanobacteriia; order Cyanobacteriales; family Nostocaceae; genus Stigonema. The sequence goes on along the minus strand of CAZZXJ010000346.1, from coordinate 5,135 downwards.
GGAAATTGAACAAGACCTAATCTCTCATCTGGTTTTGGCTTGTGGCGATGTCAGCTTGGCGTCGTTTGTGCGGTTAAGTACTGGGGCGATCGCCGCCAGTCGTGAAGCCCTCCACTCAGGGTGTCAAGTGGTTGTAGATATTCCAACTGTGGCAGCAGCTCTTGATCAGACGCGATTAGTTCATTTAGGATGTGGGGTTGAAACATTGATTGATAACCCCCACGTCACCACTGCTATGGAGGCAGAACTTGCCTTTTGGCAGCATCAGGAATGGCAGGAAAAATTACAGCAAGTATCTCAGGGTTGTGTGCTGGTGGTAGGCTATGCGCCTAGTGTTTTGCTGTCTGTTTGTCAAGCCATCCAAAAGCAGAAGATTCAACCTGCCCTCGTGATTGGCATGCCTATTGGCTTTAGCCATGCTCCTGCTGCCAAACGACAACTGATACAATCATGTGTGCCTTTCATCACTATTGAAGGAACTTTGGGAGGTGGGTTGTTAGCTGCTACTACCCTGAATGCTTTGGTTGAATCACTGATTGAAAAACCTGATTGTCATTGTTATCTTAGCCGCGAGCTTTAAAATAGCCTAATTTAAAGATTCTGTGCCCAATTACTTTGTTCTCATGAGGATACCGCATGTACTACACGCACTTAGCAGCTACTGAGCAATAATAAATTTTATTTTGACTTCAAGATAGCAAACTGGTATCATTTGCAATAGAAAGGTTTACTAATTTTCAGTAAATAATCAATGTGAATCAAGGTATAAATTATGTTTCTCTTAAATAAGATAGTTGGAAATAGTTTTCATCATATATAAAGTTAACTCTAAAAGAGAATTGTCAAATTTATTACATGGAGCAGGAAAAATATTGACTAAAAGTAGCTTAAAGCTTACCTTTAAAAGGTAATGTGAAATACTAAAAAATAAACACTGTTATTGATCTAGTTTAGATGCACGAGAAAGTTGAAACAAAGTATAGTTTATCTTACAGCAGTTTTCACATAAATGAACCACACCGTTTGTAAGGGCGCAAGGCCGCCGCGCCCCTACGACTGTGGTCTAATAAAGGTGAAAATTGGTGTAAGTATCTCCTGCAAAGGAGACAAATACTAGAAATGTAAAACTAGCGCGTCTCCTTTAGAGAAAAGAACGATTAAGACTAGCCAACTTTCTGTTTCCTCTACTTTGATAAGAGGCATATGTGGCAAAAAGAAAAAAAAGATAGTTCCGTACTCAGTTTGGCATTATTGCTGACATTAGCTACCATCCCTATGGCAGCAACTGTCACCATGTTGCAATCCGCCTTAGCACAATCTGCTCCTAATGTTCCGTTATCGTCTCCTGTCTCGACAAATGTTCCCACTGGCACTACAGTGCGGATCGATGGTTCGAGTAGCATGGCTGCAATTAATCAAACATTGAAACAACGTTTTGAGAAACAGTTCTCTGGAACTAAGGTTGAAATTGCTGCCCATGGCACTGATGCTGCACTCAAAGCTTTACAAAATGGAAACGTTGATGTCGCAGCAATTAGTCGAGAGTTGACGCCAGAAGAAGAAGCCCAAGGTCTGAAGCAAGTCCTTCTACAGCGAGAAAAGATTGCGATCGTGGTGGGTGCAGACAATCCTTTTCAGGGAAGCCTCACCGTTAAGCGATTTGCGAAGATTTTCCGGGGAGAAATTAGAGATTGGTCGCAAGTGGGGGGCCCGGAGGGGAAAATTCGGGTAATTGATCGCCCCACAACAAGCGATACTAGAGAGGCTTTTCGCGAATATCCAGTCTTTCAGGCTGCTGAATTTGCCACAGGGTCCACAGCTTTGCAACTGGACGAAGATAACATTCCAGAGATAGTGAAGCAGCTAGGGAAGGACGGGATCACCTATATCTTAGCTAATGAAGTACCGAAGCTGCAAGGCGTACGTGTCCTCAGGATGAATCACATCTTACCAGAGGATTCCAGATATCCCTTCTCGCAGGCTTCAGTTTACGTTTACAAGAAGAAAAATCCCGGTCCGAGTGTGATCAATTTTCTTGACTTTGCTACCGCCCCTGTGGGAAAGCAAGCTATAGAAGAAGCTACGGCGGCTGAAGCTGTGGCGATCGCCTCTGGCTTATCTGGGACAATCGCCACAGCTACAAATACCCCAACCACTACTGAGACAGCAACTAGCACCATTACGCCAACACCAAGTGCCACTCCCTTACCAAGCACCCGGACGGTAAACAAGGCTACTGCTTTTCATAAAAGGACTTCTTCTGATAATCAGAGTTTTCTGACTTCTATTAACCAAAATGGAACTGAGTCAGGGCTAACACCACTTTTGTGGTGGCTATTGCCTTTATTTGCTTTCGGTGGGTTCTTACTATGGTGGCTGAAAGGAAGACGTCCGTCTGGTCAAGAACAAATAGACAATTTAGTGCAATCAACTTCTCTTATGCCTTTAAATCAGGCTTCTGCCACGGAAATGTCAAACCTCAGCATTGCTCTTACCATCAGCAAGGCTGAAGATCATACATCATCTAAAGTGGTAGAGAAGCCTAGCCAAACGACATCTCATCTTGTAGACACAACTTCATCTGTATCCAATCAAGGGGCGAATCCCACAAAGGCAGGCGCTTCAGCTTTAACAGATGGTGCCGTCCTTACAGTAAGCGCTACTTCACCACTCTGGGCAAAATTTTTTGAGAGAGGGTCAGATGGAGAAACCAATAATAATACAAAACAAACAAATAATACTACTGAAGTCACTTTGCCAAAGTCTGTCGAGGTGGCATCCCATGTGCAACCAGAGGTAGCTCAAGTTACAGCTTCATCTCTTGAAAAGCCAAATGTTCCCGAAGTTGCATTTGATTTGGAAGCCCCAGTGACAGTTGCCAATTCTGTAAATTCTGAACTGCCTGATGTTCCCATTACATCCAATGTGAAACCAGAAGTCACTGAAGTAACTTCATCTCCCAAACAGTTAGATGTTCCTGTTGCATCAATTTTAGCAGCACCAGTAACAATTGTCAGTACTTCCACTCCCAAACTTACAAATGTTCCCGAAGTAGCACCTAGTATAGAACCAAAGGCAACAGAAGTCCAAGCTTCATCTATCAAACTCCCAGACTTTTCCGAAGTTGCATTAGATATGGTAGCGGATGCAGCTGAACCTACTGCTGAGATAACATCTCATCCGCCAAGGGAGACAACTGAAGTAGCACCAAGCACAGGAATTATATCGGGGGCTACCATTGATGGCACAAGGGAAAATACTAAATTAGATGTAAAATCGTCAACTACCACTACGGATAAACCTGCACCAGTGGTGGACGCAGGATCTGTTGAGTCGCTAAAAGGAGATTTTGAGAAGAAGATTATTCTCACATCGCGCACTCCCAAGTGGGCTTATGCCTTTTGGCAAGTTTCTGAAACCGAAAAAGAAGCGTTGCGGCACTCAGGCGGTTCCCAACTGGTACTGCGACTTTATGATGTCACTCATATTGACTTGAGTTATCAGAGTCCCCAATTGATACAGCAGTATGAATGTGAGGAGACAGTACACGATCGCTATGTGGCTATTCCCAAGAGCGATCGCGACTATATGGCTGAAATTGGCTATGTCACAAACGATGATAGTTGGTTGCTACTAGCCCGTTCAGCTATTACTCACGTCCTCAGCCGTCCCAAGCAAGATTTCTGGTTTGTAGCGGATGCTGAACTCATTATCCACGGAGCAGCAGAGCCAGGTTCAACCGTGAACCTTGAAGGTCATCCCATTAAGCTTAAACCAGATGGGACTTTCCACTTGCGTATCCCCTTTACACATAGCTTGATTGACTATACAATGACGGCTGTGGCTGCCAATGGGGAGCAGGCTAAAACCATCCACATGCATTTCTCGCAAGATCCCCCAGAACCAAGCACCCTGCCAACACAGCAATGAGGTTCCCCTGTCATCTTTTTGAGAGCAGTCAGGAGAGAAATATATATAGACGCTTGTTTTAACCTGTTTCTAGCTGTCTAGTTATTTCTGCTGTGCTGTACTAGTTAAGTTGTAACGTCTATGACCGCTTTCGGATCTGATGCAAGGTATTCTACCAACGTCCGTCCCGGACAGCTAGGGTGTTGACATGAAATCCGGTCAGGTCTGAAGCTTCTTGCGGTGCGAGATATGGGATATTTTCGGAATAGTCTCTTAATATCTATAATAATGGCGATTATTCCGATTTGTTACTATTTGCCCGTCTTAGCTAATACGTCCGGAAGTTCGCGGATGGGTAGGTGTAGAAAATCGCTCTTACGCTAAACCACCCTCAAACCATTGCAGCGTCAGCGATCAAAGGCACTTCGTTATAAAAATCATCCGCACACCATTCATAGTAAGGGTTTGAGCGATTTGATACTTGACAGCAGGCAGAATTTTGTGCCATTATTTAATCACCCGCACAACAGCACCATGAAAACTCCATACAATAAGCCTTTCAGCACCGCGCCGTTGCAACTCACATGAATCCCTATTAGGGATTGAAACTCCTACACCGCTGATGATCAAGCAAATGCGGTGAGTTGCAACTCACATGAATCCCTATTAGGGATTGAAACATCATTAGAACCAGGGATACCAGTACTCAAAAGGTTGCAACTCACATGAATCCCTATTAGGGATTGAAACAAAAGCCTAGATAGCCCTCTCTATAAGGATTTTTTAGGTTGCAACTCACATGAATCCCTATTAGGGATTGAAACGTTCTCAGAAGAATTCTTGGGCGAAACACCCACGTTGCAACTCACATGAATCCCTATTAGGGATTGAAACCAAATAATCCCTACCCAGGAAAATACTCGCTGCGCGTTGCAACTCACATGAATCCCTATTAGGGATTGAAACTTAGAGATTCATGTAAGTTGCGACTATTAATATTAAGTTGCAACTCACATGAATCCCTATTAGGGATTGAAACGTGCGTCCCACGCCTATGCGATTGCTCACAGAAAGTTGCAACTCACATGAATCCCTATTAGGGATTGAAACATGTTTTCCGTGTAGGCCCCCGTTGGCTGTGAGCGTTGCAACTCACATGAATCCCTATTAGGGATTGAAACCGTGGAATTTGTATCAGAATGGAAATTTACAAGTTGCAACTCACA
>CAZZXJ010000345.1:4437-6978 GCA_964657905.1 uncultured Stigonema sp. | reverse complement strand
CTGTTGCGATCGCGGCATGATTTCCGACCCTTTTTTAGGGTGACGTGTACTAAGTCTTGCAACCTTTGAGTTACCGATAGTTCTTGGGAGCTAGTTTCCAACCATCGGTTTCGCCATAAACGAGCCATATCCACTCCAACACCCAACGTTCTGGCTATTTCACGATGATTTTTCCCGTACGACGCTAATAAAACGATTTTCGCTCGTAGTGCTATTTGCTGTGGTGTATTGTGTCGGTTGATCAACTGTTGCAGTTCATCCTGCTCACAATCATTCAAATTTAAGACTTTTGGGGCTACTCGCGCCACATCCTCACTCCTGATCGCTAACACCAAAACAGATTTTTTCTGACTACTTCATTATCTCACAATATCGTTGGGTTATTTACGCCGAACTGTACTAGTAATATAATTGATGGTGTGATTTTTCTTCAAAATTTGATGAGACAATTGAGAGTATTGGGCATCAAAAACGAAAAGAAAAGATGAAGTTTACTAAACTTAACTATTGCCAATACTTGCTGAGTAGTCAAATTAATTATACTATCACAAATTTGGCAGACCATTTAGAACATATTAGCCACGACCAAATAAACCGCTTCGTAAACGGCTACCCCAATCGGCTAGTTTACGGGATGCGATGGAATCCATTCTCAAGCAGGCAGCGTCCTAATGAATATGGCTACAGCTATACTACTGTAATTGAGTTCCATCAACACACAATTTCACTGACGGAATACCAAAACACTGAGTTGTCAATCTTTTAGACTGCCGTTTTGACCATTACGGCATCAATTGCCCAAGCTTGTAGTCATATTCAGGAGGATCAAATTTTACACAGCCACCGGTAGGAGAAAGGGTTAACTCACCAAAGATAGGACGGCCAATATCATACAAATCGACGCGTAAAAATTGCTGCCCGCTTGCTAAGGTTTCAGCCATATCAATCATAAGAGCAAAGTTTGTAGGTTTCACCAGTTCTCCCCGATAGTAGGGAGTATTATGATACTTAAACTCAAGAATCTTAAAATTGCGGTCTACAAACAGCCGTGTCTTGTTTGAAAAGCGATCCATGTCGATTTGAACCATTTCGACTCGACCACGAAAGCATAAAAATTTGTAATCTGGTGGAGACTTTCCATCTGAACCTTGGAGAAATTCTTCAATCAGCAGAGTAGGTGGAATCCAACGATATTGCCATTCTGCCAAATGATCTGAGTAGTCCATTTGCAGCCAAGCTTGGGTTTGTTCATAAGCCTTGCACCAGTCAAAAGAATATCCATCTTCAACGATCAAATTAGTGCCCGATGCATGATTAGCTTTAATAACAAACTTTTCCGGAAGACTTTCTTTCGCTACTTTTCTCAAATCTGTTCCGATCCAATAGACCTTTGTAAGGACATCAAGACCAAGCCGTTGTTTCACATAGTCCCGCACTGCAATTTTGTCAGCAAACACAGTATGAATAGACTGACGACAGAACAGCTTTTTGTGCTGAAGTTTCTCGTTAAATGTTTGAGGGGAGAGCAGCTTTGGTTTTTGACCAAGAAAATGTCGATATTTTCTATGAATATTAAGGCAATCGGATGGCCACAAGAAAATATCTACTATGACACGACCAATAGGCAATCTGCCCCAACCCCGTCTTTTCAGAGATTTTCCTACCCGCTCACTGAAAGTGATACCTTTCACAAGGAAAATTTTGGGATTCAGAAGATTTGCCGATAGAGAAAATTGAAGTTTCATAATTTGAGAAGGTGTTTAATAATTCAATCAACATAATTACGGCTACAAACTATTAGCGATTTAAAGTGTTTTAAGTAGTTCAACCTAATTAAATGTATAACGCTCGACTTGGTACTGACCTTGTATAGCTCTATTTTTCATAACATCAATAATGGCGATACGCCCTTGGCGTCTGCGCCAAGGGCGTATCGCTGTTACAAAGGGAAGGAAGAGTCTGTTTATTTGGCTGTTTCCTGGTGTATCTACATTCATAACTTTTAGCTAAGTAGGTAGGCACAAATAAACCTAACGGGACTTAAACATTTATGGTGACAAGAGGTACGTTCCAGTGGGTAGCGGTAAATAAGTCGGCTGCTATTTAATTGCGGGTGCGATCGCCAACCTTAAGGCAGTTGTTCAAATAAGGGGCGTTTTAACGCGAATATAACCTAAAATGTCTAAACGACAATTTACTGGCCAGTATCAGTATAGCAGGGTAAGCTCATCTAATTTTGTATAAAATTAACTTGACAGAAAAAAAATAAGTGTAATGACTTTGTAAACGCAGCAATTATTTTTGGCACACGAATAGTCATCGTGTCCGGATTTTTCCAAGTAGCTTTTCTACCTGCGTTTTCACGCCGCCCTCCCCGATGACTAGTTTTTGACACTTTCATTAGACTAGGCAGGTTACTGAATTTATCACACAATCATTCTACCTGCTTTATTAGCTCAAAGAGTCTAGAAATTACCCCTCACATCTACAGATTTTTGTCAAGTCCATTCTTATCTGGGAAAGGCAGAGGGCAGAGGGCAG
>CAZZXJ010000345.1:0-4427 GCA_964657905.1 uncultured Stigonema sp. | reverse complement strand
GAAGAATAAGCATTGAAAGTAACAATTAATACCCTCTGTTCCGTCTGCCCTCTGCTAATGGGGTATAAAACCCTACCGTCTATACGGTGTCTACAATCGGATGGGGTCAGAATCCCCATCCGATTGAGCCTTCTGCCTTCTGCCTCCTGCCTTCTGCCTTCTTCAACCATTTTTAATGCGTTCGCCCTGCAAGTGCGTCGCTAATTTTTCCGTGTTAGACCTCGTCATCGAGCATGCCATTCGCGATCGCTTATGGTTGCAACAAAATCAAACGCTGCGACCATAATTCCATAAGCTCGTTAACGATTCCTTGCGCTTTTCCTTCTTCAGTCTCGCCATTTTCGTGGAGGAGGTTCCCGACAGTCTTCTCACTATTCGCCAACGTCAAAACACGAAAGACTTCGGCTGACACTCCTACCTGAAACTTTGTATCGTAGCTATTCCCAATATACAAGAGATTGTCAAACTTGCTGTCTGTACAAACCTTCTTAACCTGATGCAAAGAAATATGGGGGGGAAGTGAAAGTTTAAGAGATAGATGATTTTGCCAAGATACCTCCTTTTTTTTAATCAAATACTCTCCCACAACAAGGTAGTCTAATCCCGTAGTTAAAAAACAAACCACTGCATCTTCAATAGAATCTACAATTGGTTCAACGTTATTATTGAACGACGTGTTAAGCAAAACCGGAACACCTGTCAACTTTTTAAACCAGTGAATCAAGTCCCAATATTTTTCATTTGTTTTGCGTGATACAGTTTGTACTCTTGCTGTTCCATCAACATGAGTCACCGCCCCCAAAAGATTGCGTTTCTCTTTTCTAACGTTAAGCACAAATATCATGAAGGGGAGCTGTTTTTGATTAGGCGGAACCTCAAAAAATTCATTAGCATCCTCTTCTAAAACAGACGGGGCAAACGGTCTGTATCCTTCTCGCTTTTTGATCATTTTGTTGATACGACCTTTATTTTCATCAGGTCGAGGATCTGCAATAATACTTCTGTTCCCTAAAGCCCTCGGCCCAAATTCAGAGCGACCTTGAATCCATCCTATAACATAACCGTTTGCCAGTAACTTTGCCGTCTGCTCGGAAACATTCATCATTTTCTCGAAAGCGATAAAATCTTGCCATTGTATCAATTTCTTCAAAACAGAGGAGGAACCTCCGATATCTGTTCCCCAGTAAACATGCTCAAGCTTAGAAGGCTTCTTAGCCATTGGATTGGCATTATAGTACGCATATAAAGCTGCGCCTAATGCGCAACCAGCATCGTGAGCTGCAGGCTGAACAAATACATTTTCAAACATCCCAGAGCGCAAGATTTTTCCGTTAAGAGTACAATTATGAGCTACTCCCCCAGCCATACAAAGGTTTTTGTGTTTGGTTTCCTGTCTATAGTATTGAAGAACGTGAAAAACTATATTCTCTAAGGTTTCCTGAAGTGATGCGGCGATATCCTTATGGATTTGGGTGAAAGGTTCCCCTTTCCTGCGCGGTACTCCCAAATCAAAGAGTGAATTTATTTTATCTTGATGAATAACATAATCTCCATTGGGAAGTAATGTATGAAGTGTTTGGAATACATTTCTATATCTTTTTGGATCTCCATAAGGAGCTAGCCCCATCACTTTATATTCATCAAAGAAACTGTAACCTAAAAAAGCTATTATCTTCTCATAAAAAATACCAAGAGAATTTGAGACTGGAATGTCGGCTATTTGCTTAAGTATTGTGCCCTCCCCCTCAAAAACCCTACCAGAAACTCCATTCCCCTGTCCGTCGAATGTGGTAACAAGGCTGCTTTCATAACCAGAAAGTGCCAATGCGCTCATTGCATGTGCATGATGATGATGAACAAAATAGAGTTTCCCTGGATCTATTTCAGAGTTTAATCCCCTGCAAAAAACGTGCTGAAGAAAGATTGTAGAGTCAATTATTGGTATCGAGGCATTATCTAAAAAAAGTTGTTTAACCCTCATCTCGAACTTTTTCTTTGAGTTGTAATAGGCAATTAGATCTACTTCCTCTAGTTGTATGCCTTTACTTTTCAAGCATAAACGCAATGATTCGCCGGGAAACTTGTTCGTATGCTTTATTCGATTGAGCCTTTCTTCCTCGATTGCAAAAATAACTTCTCCATCCTCAACTAAAACAGCCGCTGAGTCGTGATGTAATGATATCCAACGGCTATATAAATTCTCGTGAACAAGGTCTAGTCCTCCAGATAATCCTAAAACTAGCATTTTTACTACCTTAGTATTTTCTATTAGTATATGCAAATTTATAGCAAATTTTTGTTTTGAGTTTTGATGCTAATGAGTTGGCTTGTATTGAAGTTGAGTCTTGGCAACACCTGCGCTCTGAGTTGGCTCATCATCGTCAAATTAGAGTTCAGCAACTTCGTTTTCGCTGCTCTCCTTCTGCTTACCTGGGACAGCTTGAGACTCAACTAATCCAGCTTGCGTAAGTCCTGAGACTTTTTCTTACGTCGAACTCAGGTATTCCAGCCAATTCTTCTGATACCAAGTTCTAGTTTTTCCTCTCCTCGCATCAAATAGGACTTACAGCAATTTTCAGGTAAATAGACCACAGTGGTTAAACCAACCGAGGGCATCATCTTCGGTAATATAATTTACAGACAGAGTCATTACTAGGTCGAGTGATTCAAGAGTACGTGCTTCACAGGAACGAAGAAACTGCTTTAATTTAGACCAACAAAGTTCTATGGGGGATAAGTCGGGAGAATAAGGCGGCAAAAACTTGATTTTTGCGCCGACTGACTCGATTGCAACTTTTACACGGTCGGCGTGATGAACTTTAAGATTATACATCACAACGATTGCTCCTTCCCAAAGCTGAGGTGCTAAGACTTGAGTCACATACATGACAAATATCTCAATATTTGTACTTCCTGGTACAGTCATTGCAGCAACAATTCCATCAAGGTTCAAAACACCAATCAAGGAAACATTTCCACCCTTAGTTCCAGGAACACTACCAACTGCTCGTTCACCATCTACAGATCTAGCAAATAGACGTGACATCGATAAATTCAATCCTGCTTCATCGACAAATACAAGATTTCGCACGTCAATACGATCTAACCAACAACGGTAGTCATGTCGTAATTCTTGTACTCATGGAGTTTCCTGCTCGCTTGCGTAAAGACTTTTTTTTTATAGCGTAAGCCAAGCCTTTCTACTGCACGGTGCATTGTAGTAATACTAACTCTAGTTCCTGTACTTTCCAGGAAGCGATCGCATAATTCTGAAAGCAACAAATCATTTTTCTCTTCTACAAAAGACTTGATAATTGCGAGATGTTCATCTTGAATTATCGGCTTTTGATGCCCTCCACGTTGCTTTGCTTCAATTTGTCCAGAGTCACGATAACAACGTAACAAGTCTCGTACAAATGATAGGCTGACCTTGAATCTTTGAGCCAAGTTGCGTTGAGAGTCTTCTTTTGCTTCCCACGCTGTAACTATGCGACGACGCAAATCCCCTGAATAAGATACTGGCATTACCTTAACAATTACTCTATTTTCATTTTACCGTGTTTGTGGTTCAATTACCTGAAAATTGCTGTAAACTCATACCTAGCTTTTGTTCTTAGATCTGTAGATGTTTTTAATACAAGGATATCTCCCCGAAGCGATCGTTAACCGCCAAGGAACCAGGGTGGATGGAGTCCGCCGATTCACATGCGCCCGAAGCGATCGTTAACCGCCAAGGAACCATTCACAGGGTTTGCAAAGGATACAGTAGAAAATAGGTACATATTGATGGTAGAGTGAGGGACATGGATATAAAGTGCCTCATATATGGGATAGAAACCCCGTGCCTCAGATTGGGAAAAAACTCCAGCCAGTGTCAAAGAACTGGTGGAGAAATTGGGGCAGCGCATAAAGTTTAAAATGGGACAAGTGATGTTAACATACTCACGCTTCAGACAAGATTTTCATACAAATATCGTGTAACATACGTGCTGCAAGCATTTCTGGATTTTTCCTTCTGCCATCTGCCGTCTGCCGTCTACCTTACCCCAACCTGGATCACCAAAAGTTGCCAAGAGCCAGCTTATACTTTACAGCAATTTTCACCTAAATGAACCACACCGTTTGTAGGGGCGAACGGTGAGACAGCCCTGAAGGCGGGTTTCCCGCGCCCTGGGGACTGCGAACCCGAAGGGCAGGAGCGCCCCTACGACTGTGGTCTGATTACCTGAAAATTGCTGTAAAAGCGGCAAAGAATTCCTTTAAACCACACTGAGGCTGGAAGCATAAGCACGTAAAAACGTTTTAACTTATAACCGAAATTCTGTCATAAACCTTGTGATAAATAGCTTTGGTTATAAGCCTATAGTTTTATCTGACTTTTCCCGTTAAGTCTTGAAAAGCCTGCTGACAAAGGATTTAGGGCAAGG
>CAZZXJ010000344.1:0-6987 GCA_964657905.1 uncultured Stigonema sp. | reverse complement strand
TTCACTCCTGCTGGGATAAAGGAGTAGCTATGTTTACTTAGCTGCCACTCACCCAATTGGATTGCACCCCTAAGCACGAAAATCTCCAGATCGTTCGTGAATATCCCAGACGGTGCTTCAAACTGGGGCGGCAGCAACACTCTAGAAGTGGATGCCCCACAGTTATGCCACGTGAGCAATCGACGTTTTGCTAGTGCTACGTTCTCCGGCATTCCACTGACTCGCCACGCGTCATTTTCTAACACAGTATTGGTGTCAAAGTACTGGTACTGGCGAGGTACGTACTCATTGGAGATTGCCGTGCGCCTTCCTGATAAATTCATCCGCCCTCTACCGTCTCCACCCCAATCCTCCTGTACAGCCGCCGCATGCAAAAAGTCATCTGCCTGTCCTTCGTGTGCGGAATCAAATGCTTTGCTCTTTTTACCCATGACTCCACAGCCTCCTCTTTAAATGAGTAGAATTAGAACTTCTTACGCCAGTCTGTTGCTCGTTCCTGGGCTAGTGCCTGAGAATGTAGTCATAGAGGTGCCTCGATTGAAAGAAATGGAGGCGGCAGCCCACTGTAAGGCATTCCTTGGCAGCAGCCCAGGAACGAGAAATTAAGCAAGTCTCCGTTTAATTTCCTCCGCCAAATCTCCCAATGGTACTTCTACTTGCTCGCGTGTTTTCAAATCTTTGAGAGAAGACTTTTGCGCTGCTGCTTCCTCGGAACCAATAATCACGCAAAATTGAATTCCCTGTTTTTCAGCCAGTTGCAATTGTTTGCCCAAAGGTCGCCGATCAAAACTCGTTACAACATTAACTCCTGCCTGACGTAGGTTTTGAGACACATTTAAATAAATGGGCATCAAATCTTCTTGCATATTCATCACCATTACCTGCGCTGGAGTGGTAGCAAAGGAACTCAAAATCCCAGCTTTTAGTAACCGACTGATTAAGCGAGTTAAGCCAATAGAAACGCCCACCCCAGGCATTTTTTCATCCAAAAATACCCCCACTAATTCTTCATATCTACCGCCAGAGCAAATACTGCCTAAAGCTTCATGTCCTACTAAAATTGTTTCATACACTGTACCAGTGTAGTAATCCAGACCACGAGCAATAGATAAATCAATACAGAAACGATTCTCGGTAACTCCGAGATTGCGAACACCAGCAATGACCGTTTCTAGCTCCGTAACTCCAATACTAAATTCTGCCGCTTCTGGTATGGTTTGATCTAGGTACTTGAGCTTATCTAATACCTCATCTATCGTACCGTTAATTTTAATAAATTCAATAATTTTTTGTGTTTGCTCTGCTAAAATACTCTCTTTTTCTAAATCCTGTTTAACTTTAGCCTCACCGACTTTTTCCAGTGTATCAATAATACCAATACAAGATTTAATTTTGTTTTCCTCAATCCCCAGCGACTTAAAGAAACCCGTAAGAATTTTACGATTGTTGATACGAATTAGAAAGTCTCCAATATTAATTCCTTCAAATATCTCAGAGATAATTGCAGGCATCTGAGCATCATACAGCAAACTAAGTTCACGACGTGCAACCACATCAATATCGCACTGACGGAACTGACGGAAACGACCATCTTTTGCTCGCTCTCCGCGAAAAACAACATCCATCTGGTAGCGGGCAAAAGGAAAAGTCAATTCATTCAGGTGACGAGCAATATACGCTGCCAGAGGAACTGTTTGATCAAACTTTAAAGCTCTCGCCTCCGAACCAGTTTCGCCTGCCTTATCCTTCTCAGCTTGCCGATTTGGTGGCAGAATAGGATTAATACCATAAATAATGTTGTCGCCTTGATTCCCTTTAGCTTGCAGAACTTCCAACCGTTCGACAGCGGGAGTTTCTATAGGCGTAAATCCATAGCTTTCAAAAACCCTACGGATAGTATCTAGCAAATATAGTTCCAGACGCTTTTCGCCAGGAAGAAATTCTGGAAAACCACTAGGAGTAGAAAAATTTATTTTGTCAGTTTTTGCCATGCCTTTAATCAATTTTGGATTAATTAGGGTGTGTTACGCCACAACACCAATGCCAACTATTATTTTTATCCTTTTCCGGCGTAACGCACCACAAAGTCTGGGATGGTGCTACGATTTGATAAATGATGTGCGATCGCCAGACTCCCTATCTTAACCTTTCTTCTTGGATCAGGGTGCGCTTGAAAATTTGATGGTTTTTAAACCAGTGCCAGGTGCGAGCGCGATAATTATTGCAAGGACTTATCTGAATCATTTCATATAAACTCATTTCCGGCATGGTTTTATAAGAAAACCACAAAATAACCGTAGAATCGTCCACTTCCCAAGCTTTCCCTTCAATGCGATCAGTGTCAAACCACAGCTTTTTGTCCCGATAGATGCCAGGAAAGTTGTGTTCCTCCTTTTTCCCATCAGACCACTTGTAGCGATTAATTTGGTAATAGGGATAGGGACCGTCTTCTGGAAACTGGCAAGTTAAATGAGACTCATGCTGGTCGAGAATTTTTCCTTCAGTATCAACTACTGTATACGTACCTACCCAATCTCCTTCGTGGCGGACAAGAACAGGCATTCCCTCTCGGATAGTAGACATTGCAAATCTCCTTTACATACAAGCTTGATTGCCGGATTATAGCGGTTCTCAATTCAATGCATCACACTTGTGATTTTATTCTGGGGTGGGCATCCTACAAGATCTCTATTCAATGCAAGTGGGAACCGCTATATTTCCCAAACCGTCTATCACTTCTATCTTATTCTCTCTTCTTTTTCTGTGTCCTCTGCGCCTCATTACTCCATATTCTCAAACCACCAAGGATCATTAATAGCCTCAGTCTTAACCAAAAAAGCCTTCTTTCGCATAAACCGTTTTAGCGCCGCCGGTCCCATACGCGACCCACCCATACCAGAAAATTTGAAGGAATTTTTCTCTCCCTCATGCATAATAGCCGTGAGACCAGCATCATTAATACTAATAGCACCCACATCTATCTGACGTCCAACTTCCAACGCTTCCACTTCCGACTCAGCAAAAACCGCAGCACTTAGTCCATAAATTGAGTCATTCGCCAAGTTCACCGCTTCCTCAACCGTAGAAAAAGACATTACAGGCATAATTGGTCCGAATGTCTCTTCCGTCATCACCTTCATAGAATGGTTGACAGAAGTGAGAACTGTAGGACGACACCACCAACCTCCACCATTATCCTCAACTTCACCGCCGCAGCGAATAACTGCTCCATTGGACACGGCTTCTTGCAAATGGTCGCTAATGATCGCTGCCTGTTTTTCTGCAATAATCGGACCAATTTCTCCGCTTTCAACCGTAGGATAAGCCAGCTTGAGGCGTTCCGCTTTAGCCACCAGTTGTTCGACAAACTCTTTAAATATAGAATCAGCAACGTAGATCCGCTCAATTGAGAGACACGACTGTCCGGTATTCACAACCGAACCCCACAAAATTGCCGAGGTTGCTAAGTCCAAATTGGCTGATCCTAGGACGATCGCCGGGTCTTTCCCTCCTAATTCCAAAAAAGCCGGAATAAAGCGTTTAGCTACTGCTTGTGCCACTTTTCGCCCCGTCGCCACACTTCCAGTAAAGCAAACCAGATCGACATATTCAATCAGTTCAGCTCCCGTTTCGCCTGCTCCCTCAACAAAACTTAATACATCGCGTAATTTTGGGACTGTATTGAGTGCTGTCAACAGCGGTGTCATGAAGCGGGGAGCAATCTCACTAGGTTTGATAATGACAGCACAACCCGCTAACAATGCTGGGATTGTATCAATTGTCGAAAGCAACAGAGGAAAATTCCACGGGCTAATTACCCCAACAAGCTGGTAAGGAACCGCTGTTTGTTGCAGTTGGATAAAAGGAATTGCCGTGCCTTTTTCAGATTCTTGGAGTAACTCTGGCGCTAATTTACACCAGCGATCAATGCTGGAGAGGAATGAGTCAATTTCCATGACCGAGATTGACAATCTTCCTGTATCATTTACCAAAGCTTCAGTCAGTTTATCCCGCCCTGACAATATGGCTTGCTTCCACTGTTGCAGTGCTTCAATTCGCTCGAATATACCAAGCTGTTGCCAGCGAACTTGAGAGCGACGCAGACGGTTACACAGCTGTGCAAGCAGCTTTTCAGGCGGCGGGATAATCACGTAGTCATATTTCCCACTACGGGGATTACGGACTTCTATTGGTTTGGACATTCCTCAAATCACCCCCAAATTAGCTAGGCGCTCAATGGTTTCTTGCTGAGTTTGGATGAAGTGTTTGCGGTCTACTTCTTTTTCCAGCATACTGTTAACTGGGTAGAAGTGCGACTGACGATAACTTTCAGCGTACAATTCAAACCGCTGTCGGGAAAGTAAATTAGTCAACCCTGGTCGGCGGCGGTAGCGGCGTAAAGTCGCCAAGTCAATCTCTGCGAAAGCTGCCATGCTCTCCCCTGCACCTGTCTGAGCTAAAACTAGTCCTCGATAGTCAATAATTTTAGAGCCACCATCGGCAGAAGCTACGGGGATGGAAATATTAGCGATGCCAGCGGTATTTGCTGAGACTACGTATGCTACATTTTCCACAGCACGAGAAATTTTGGCTGCGTCTTTCGGCGATCGCTCTGTTACATAAACTTCTGAGGTCGAGTGGAGAAAAATCTCTGCCCCCCGGATTGCCAGACACCGCGCCACTTCCGGGTACAAAATTTCTTCCGAGGCGATCGCTGCCAAATTACCGATTGCTGTCTTCGCAACCGGAAACACACCTTCATATCCGTAGCAATCAAGATACTTATCCCAAACATCGTGCGGTGTCGGTGCAAACATAGAGTTCAGCCGCCGATACCGCAAGACCACTGAGCCTGAGGGGTCCATAACAAAGCTAGTTTGAAAGTACAACCCAGGAAAATTAGGGTCGAGTTCGTAGGCATTACCTGCAATAAAAATACCATGCTTTTGCGCAATTTTACCGATGGCTTCGTACTCAGCACCCGCCATTTCCAGACAAGCTTTTTCTGCCCAAACAGCTAGTGACTCTCCCATGGGAAAGCCGGTGAGGAAGTATTCTGGCAGGACGATTAAACGACAGTCCTCCCCAATAAAAGCGATGCTAGCAGCGATTTGTTTCGCCAATCGGTTGATCGTATTTTGCATCAAAGAACGGGCTTCTTGGCGGTCAGTTGCCTGGTTGACTGCGTGGCACGTTACCTGGAGTGCTACTGCGCGAAATGAGTCTATTGTGTCGAAATTGGCTGTCATGCTGCTTGCTTTGTCGGAATTTTGGCAGTTTGGATATGAAGCTAGAAGCAGTTACGCTTAAGCTGGCAATACTGGAGTCAGCAGTCAAAAGAAGGGATACAGAACATTATACGGCAATCCCTACATGCCACAGGTTCTTGAGCTTCAGCCCTTCACTAGTAATTGCGACAGCTAACCATTTAATTTCTCTTGACGAGCTATCCGCTCTTCTTTGGGGCATTGAAAACGAACTGCATTGTGATCGCTTTTATTGACGCAAGACCGATTTAATTCCCACCGATAAACCTTAACAGCAAGCGTATTGGGCTAGAATAGACTTGAACTTTTTGCCACAAAACGCTGTGCAAATCGTTTTGCCTCCTGAAGTAGAAGCTCTGGTACAACGCCAAATTGCCAACGGCAAGTATCAAACCGCGCTCGAAGTCATCCTCGCAGGTGTCAAACTTCTCGAACAGCAAGAAGATATCTATCAAGGGCGACTACAAGACCTTCAACAAGAAGCGCGGATTGGGTGGGAAGCCTTTGTGCGAGGTGAAGTTGTTGATGGTCCTACTGCAATGGCACAGATTCGAGCCAACCTGCGATCTCGTCACAGTGCTTCAGGAGAATGACCCCACAATTTCGTCTCACTGAACCGGCCATTCGAGATATTGAGCAGATAGCGGATTACATTAGACATCTCCGAAAAACATTAACCGAGCAGTATTGGATGTGGAAGGTGGTAAAGTATTTTTAACGTTTAACAAATATTAACTTTCTTTGAGGATTTTGAGATCTCTAGTGAAATTGGTCTAGCAGAACTCATTCAGCAAGTCAAACAAGAACTGCTTACAACTTACCCAAGAAATGAAAATGATACACCATTACTTAGCATAGATTCTGTTGAGTTCGAACTACAAGTCACTGTGAAAAGGAAAGGAAAGGGTGGTGTAAAGGATTACCCAGCAGTTGTGTTAATTGATGAGATTGATAAAGCAGATTTAGATTTTCCCAATGATTTGCTGACGGTTTTAGATGAACCTTGGGAATTCAAAATTAAGGAAACAGGAGAAACAATTCGCGCTACCCATAAACCTATTGTGTTCATTACCAGTAACAAAGAAAAAGGTAACTTACCTGCGCCATTTCTGCAGCGTTGCTTGTATCATTATTTAGACTTTCCGAACGATCAAAAGCAGTTGCAGGAAATTGTCGAAAAGCATTACCAATTTCAGAAGGAAGCACCACCAAGTGATTTAGTGGAGAATGCAATTGAGCGGTTTCTAGATGTATGGAAAGACGGTGGACTCTTCAAGAAACCTGGAACCAGCGAATTTCTCGATTGGCTAAAAGCACTTCATAAGTTTGAGCCAAAACCTTATAATGCAGCGCAACTAAAAAAAGACAAGTTGCTTCCCTACCGAGAGTTACTATTTAAGCTACAGCAGGACTGGAAGAAATATGCTAAAGCCTCATGAGATCACATCCGTCTGCTACAACTTTGAATTTATTTACGGTAAGTGGCGTTATGTAGATTGCATGCCAATACCGCAAGGGCTGAGCCTTTTTTCCTCCCCCTGCCTCTCCTGCCCCCTTGCTGGATTGCATCCAGCTATCGGTGAGCTTCCATATAGGCTCGTAGTAGGGCATTGATTTGGGTTTGATAACCGCGTCCTTGTGATTTAAACCACTCCAATACATCACTGTCAATGCGTAGCGTGACCTGTGCTTTGTTTTTGGCAGCAGGTAAGCCCCGTCG
>CAZZXJ010000343.1:0-6991 GCA_964657905.1 uncultured Stigonema sp. | reverse complement strand
CTTACTCCCATCCCGCCCAAAGAATACCTATTAACGAACCGCAGAGAACCCAGAGGAAGCTGAGGAGTAGAAATGAAAGAATGAAATGTAAAGGTGCCATTGGTTGTATTTTCACTACCAACAGTGTTGGGCTAGTGAATATTTAAGACTGGCGCAGACTTGCTCTTTGCAATACCTTCTGAATCAGGAAGGTTATTCCAATTAACACCAACGCTACAGCTAATATCGGTACAAAGATCGCCAGTACTGATAAGATAAGTGAACTGCCAGCTTCAATTGTGGAAACAATCGGATTACCAATTCCACCTGTCAGAGATGTTGAAGACAAGCGAACCATTCCCATCAAGGTTTGGATAATACCCGCAGAACCACCGCCTGCAATGACTGCGACTGTCCACTCAAGCAATGGATCGCTGTCGTGAACCAAGGCTTTGGTGATGAAAGTCCCGACGGCGATCGCCGTCGGTGTGGAAATTAGATCCAACACATGATCAACCCAAGGAATGTAATAAGCAGCAATTTCAATAAAAGTTGCAATGGTAAACGCAATCAGCGCCGGATAAGTTCCTATCCATTGAAATTGTGGTGAAAGTGGCAGATGACCAAAAATTGCAGCAATACTCATTACTAAGGGCGGTATAAAGATCCGAAACCCACAAGCTGCACTTAAACCAATGCCAATAGCAATACTTAGTAAAGTATCCATAATTCAAATAAAAACTATTTTTGAGCTATTTTTTTACAGAAACAAAATGCGATTGAAGGCGTTATTTGTCCACTTATAAAAGCGTTAAATGGGAATATTTTAGCAATCCTAAATCATTTGTGAACTATAGATTGATTTTGTAGGGTGGGCATTGCCCACCAAACTAATCTCATATATTCTATTCAAGAAACGATTGGTGATCGGGTTACCGAGATTGGATATCGGGAAGTTGCTCTGGTTCCACGGTTAATGCCACAGTTCGCCCATAACGCTTGAGTTCCAACTCTAATTTGCCCCCGACTCCCGCTTTGTCTACTAAGCGCTGCACTGCGTTTACTTTACTCACGGGCTGGTCGTTGATTGTTTGAATCACATCACCTGCCTTAAGTCCGGCTTTTGCTGCTGGGGTACCTCTTCCAACTAGGACAACCAAAACTCCTTGGTCTTCCTCAACTTGAATGTTACTATTGGGAGCATTGTTGATTTGCTGCTTGACTTGAGGATTGAGGGCTAGCATCTGAACGCCAATGTAGGGATGGTGTACTTCCCCGGTGGTAATGAGCTGCTGCGCGATTTGCTGGGCGGTGTTGATGGGAATGGCAAAGCCAAGCCCCTGCGCTTCCTTGATGATAGCAGTATTGATGCCGATGACTTCACCTTTGGCATTTAAAAGTGGTCCACCGGAGTTGCCGGGATTGATCGCGGCATCGGTTTGAATAAAACCAACACGCTTATCTGGTACACCAATGGCTGAACTTGATCGCTCAATTCCACTGATCACCCCAACCGTTACGGTTTCCTGTAAACCTAACGGATTACCAATAGCGATCGCCCATTGTCCCTGTCTAACTTTGTCAGAGTCGCCGATGATCACCGTCGGCAAGTTATCTGCTTGCACCTGAATGACAGCTACATCAGTTACCGGGTCTTTCCCCAAAACTTTACCTGCCAAGATGCGACCATCTTGAAAGGACACGGTTACCGTATCTGCTTGATCAACGACATGAGCATTAGTCAGAATCTGTCCAGCAGAGTTAATGACAAAACCAGAACCAATTCCTTGTAAAATTTGTGCTGAAGGTGGAACTGCCTGAGCACCACCGAGAAAGGGTTTAAGGAAATCTGGCACATCCCCTCCCAAGGTACGGGAAACATTCACTTGGACGACGGCAGACTCTGCTTTGTCTACGGCTTGTGTGACAAAGTTGGATTCTGGATCAACCTGGGCGAGAAAGGTACTGGCAACATTAGCCAAACCAACATGAAATGGTAATGCCATAGCACTGCTAAACCAACCACTGAGCAATCCCATGCCAACGCTCATGAAGAGGATTAGCATGCAAGTAGACAGCTTCTGCAACAAGCGCTTGCCTGCTTTTGCTAGAATTTGCTCTGTTTTCTGGGGAGAGTCGGAGCAACTGAAGCCAAAATTTGTCTGGTTGCGATCGCCGTACATTACCTTAATTCCTGTCTTACGTTTTGTCAAGCTATAAGCATGTTAGTTCAAGTCAATGCCCTAGCTGTCTAAAGCGTAGCGGCTAAGTATAAATAATCTTCATTCCTACGGCTGAACTTATTCACACATCTCGGCTCAATGCCAAGTATTTTGGGAAGGTAACTGAGTAGGTTGGTTCGGCAGCAAGCTGTTTGTATGGAAAAATACATATATAAAAACCGTCACTATAATCATGGTGGTGGTACCAAGACCCATCCCGATCAGAAAAATAAGTTTTTTATCAATTAGCAAAGAATGGTTATCAGAGCTTTGGTCATTGACAACAAGTTTTTGTGATTGAACGAGTTGGTGTGGCACAACTGCTTTCTGCTGTTGGTTGAGAGGGATTATAGGTCGTAAAGAATCATCAGTACGTTCGTTATTGACAAGCAGTTTTTGTGATTGAAGGAGTTGGTGTGGCGCAACTGCTTTCTGCTGTTGGTTGAGAGGGATGAAGATATCTATCAATTTCCCTTCCTTAAGGGCTTTGTAGATTTGCTGACGAATCTCCCAAGAAATTAGCACTCCTGGTCGTGCTTCTTCGTAAAGACTCAGGTCTTTTAACATCAAAGGTTTCAGGGAAACTGAAATGCTATGGGGATCTATTAGTTCCACTGGTCCCTTTTGCAGGTAAGCAAAAACTTTTTCTATGCGGAAAGCGTACAGTGGTTCTGCTAGGTAATAGCAAATAAAGTACGGTATGTAGCTTTGACCAACATTATCCAACATATCGTTGTATAGCCAACCAAATAACCACTGTTCTGGAGCGACTTGGAGAAGATAAATAGCACGGAAACTAAGGCTTTTATGCTCTTCAGCTTTCCAGTAACGATAAACTATCTGTTTAAGAAAGATATGTTTAATCTGTAGGGGAACACACCCACTGGTAAAGAGATGAAAACCTACCTCAGTAAAGCTAGTATACGCAATTTGGTTGATAGGAAAATTTATGGTTAATGACATCTGTGAAAAGAATTCAGAGAGTGTAGAAGGTAGCATCGTCAGCCCCTTCTCCTGACGGAGACGCTACGCGAACGGCGAATTCAAAAGTCAAAATTAAGAACTCCATAAATAAATCGCGAAGCGCAGCAGTCTAGGGGCTTGAGTCAGCGGACGTAGTATATATGAGCGCTACGCCAGAGCGAAAGACATTTTTTTTCATTTTCCACAAATGAATTTAGGGGCTTGTACCTTTTTTGTTATGAGTGACTTTTGACTTTGAGCGTGATCGTGTGGTCATGAGAGCTTTACCCGGTTTTATGCTCCAATATTTTTTAGGAAATAGGTTTTGTCCTGAATATCCTTGACAAAAACGCTGAAGTGTTCAAGTGACTGATTTTTTACCTCAACAACCATTATGACCTCTTCTCTTGCGAAGGACTGTTTACTTTTTACACACAGGTAAATAGTTAATCCAGACAAAATAAATAAGAAACTTAAAGGATATTTTTTGATCATTATAAATACATGATCATTGCTTGATTCTTGATTGACAAACTGCTCTACTTCGGTTGTTAATAATCGATAGATATATTTTAGTTAATGCACAAGATAATAAATTTGTACAGTGCGTAAGTCCTACTAACTACTAACGGGAACACAAAGAAATAAATTGTCCCAAATTGTAGGGGCGCTCTTTACCCCTTACGAAGGATACGATTGCTCGGCTTATGGGTGTTTTATTTTCTGGAAGTCCCTAACAGTCCTAACAGACAGTTGTGTTTATTAACGCCGACTTACTTAGAGAGTTTTTGCTAATATCTGTTACATAAGTTAACATTGTGTTTTTAACATGGGCGTATATTGACATGACCCCGATAAAGACTGTTATCAAGTTAGATACCCCGGAAGTCACTCGATTATTTTCTCACCTCGAACTTGATGGAAATCAGCTCAGCCATCAACCGGGTAGTGTCTTAGGAAGTACTGCGCTGGTTGCTGGGACAACGGTTGGCGCTGGTATTCTCGCTTTACCTACGGTGACTCTGCCGTCTGGCGTTGTGCCATCCACAGTGCTGCTCTTTGCTGTTTGGCTCTACGCTTTAGTTTCAGGTCTTTTGATTGCAGAAGTGACGTTGAACACGATGCGTCTTGTGGGGCGTCCGAGTTTAGGTATGTTGCTCATTGTTGAGAGTACCCTGGGTAAGCTGGGAGCGCAAATTGCAGGTGGTGCGTATCTGTTTTTGCAATATGCCCTGCTTGTAGCGTACATTTCCCAAGGTGGAGAGATTTTAGGATCTGCGGCTTCGTCATTGTGCGGTGTGCAGAACGTACCTACATGGGTAGGGACAACGGCATTCTCTCTGCTATTTGGTGGTATTATGTATTTTGGGCGAGAAAAGTTTGTTGAGAAATTAAACAGCGCGTTTGTGGCAATTGTCGTTGCTTCATTCCTAGGACTATTGTTGCTAGGCTCAACGCAGATTAATTCTACCCAATTCTTATTTCAGGACTGGAGTGCACTTCCTCCTGCCGTCTCAATCATGCTTGTGGCGCTGTTTTACCATGGCGTTATTCCGGTAATCGTGGCTCAGCTTGAAGGAGATGCCCGAAAGATTCGCTCCTCCATCATCATTGGTTCTGGAATTCCCCTGATGATGTTTATGGCGTGGAATGCTGTGATTTTGGCAAGCGTAAGTCCCGATATGGTACAGAATACCTCTAGTGGCACTGTTTTTGACCCACTGCAAGTTCTGCGAGCAGGGGGCGCAGGAGAATGGTTAGGAGTGCTAGTATTGGTTTTCTCAGAGTTTGCGATCGTCACATCCTTTATTGGAGTTGTATACAGTTTGCTGGATTGCTTTAAAGATATTTCCCCTATTGCACCGAATAAACTTTCTGGTCGCTTGTCGCTCTATTCACTGGTTATTTTCCCGCCTATGAGTCTTTCGGCAATGAATCCGAGCATCTTCTTTCATGCCCTAGATTACGCTGGAATGTACAGTATCTCAGTTTTAGGAGGGATTATTCCGGCGTTGATAAGTTGGAAGCAACGTGAAGAACACTCACACTCAAATATTGCCAATCAACTGGTTGTCCCTGGTGGTAAGGTGACACTCATTGTGATGATAGGAGTTGCGTTACTCCTCATAGTTAAACAGATTCTGTCAATTTAATGATACGACCGCGCAAGACCTTTGCTCAGCATTGGCTCAAAAGTGAAAAAGCTCTCGATGAAATTGTTCGGGCTGCTCAATTAGAACCAGGCGATCGCGTCCTGGAAATTGGTCCGGGTACCGGCATTCTGACTCGCCGACTCTTACCAGGAGTGCAATCTCTAGTTGCAGTAGAAATTGACCGCGACCTATGTGAGCGATTGACAAAAGAGTTTGGTCGTGCACAAAAATTTCTGCTTCTACAAGGAGATTTTCTCTCGCTAGATGTACCATTTCTTCTAGAACAATTTCCAGCTTTTCAAAAGCCTCATAAAGTCGTTGCCAATATTCCCTACAATATTACTGGACCAATTCTAGAAAAACTGCTAGGTACAATTTCTAACCCAAATCCCGAACCATACGACTTATTGGTGCTGTTGGTACAAAAAGAAGTAGCAGAAAGGCTGGTTGCTCTCCCAGGGTCGAGAACATTTGGAGCGTTATCGGTGCGGGTGCAGTATCTGGCAAACTGTGAGTTAATTTGTACAGTCCCAGCCGGAGCATTTTACCCACCACCAAAAGTAGACTCAGCAGTAGTGCGGCTGGTTCCACGCCGAACCGAACCACCAGCTTTGGATACACGTAAGTTCGAGACTTTGGTAAAGTTGGGTTTTGGGGCGAAGCGTAAAATGTTACGAAATAATTTGCAATCGGTTGTAGAGCGCGATCGCCTGACACAATTACTGGAAGAATTAGATATAAATCCGCAAGTCCGTGCCGAAGACCTCAGCGTAGCTCAGTGGGTAGCCTTAAGTAATCAGTTACAAGCATGAGGGATAAAGTGTAATTGACCACACCCAATCCCCTATTTTCATGTTTCAGAGAGGGATATTATGCCAACTTGATAATTTTTTATTCAGATAATAAATAACTATTGCACCAAAGTATTGAGGTATAGTAACCATCTTGGGCAAGCCCGTACATTAGAGTTCCATTACTTATCGCTGGCGAAAGTCATTTTAATCACTTTACCTCAACGTAAATTTCTCTACCAAGTTGTTTGAATTCATCATCAAGATAATATAGAGAGTTACGGATTGCTTGGCGTAGTCTCCGGGCTGGTTCCAAGCAATCACGCTGGTAGTCCATTAATGTTAATTCCAAATGGGGGTAGAGAATTTTCAGAAAACCTGATGCTGACTTCAGGATGGCATTTTGGTCACGAACAGTCGCGTTTTTATCAAATTGAGTATGCTGCTGTACATAGGACATGAAGCGATTGTCTTGGCGCAGAGATAGCAATGCTTCACCAAAGAAATCCATTTTTAGCCCGACTTGAGAAGCTGTCATTTCTCTTTGAAACTTAGGAATTTCCCAACCGGGAATGATGCCAGCCAAACGGTCTAGTAATGCGGTTTCCGCAAAAAACTTAGGTAGGTTAGTGATTAAATTATCTTCATGACGAGGTCTTAGTTGTTCATCTAATTCAATATTTGCTAGCATAACTAATCCACAGTCACTAGAAATATCTGCGAAGCCAGAACGATTATAGCGACCACTGGCAAGATAATTTTTGAGTGGACCAATAACCTCATCGGGATTGTCGAAAGTTAAACTCTGAACTTCATCTAGAACCAGAACATCGTGGCGACCGAGTAAGCCCACTTCTTTAGTTTTACCGTTAATAAAAAGCTG
>CAZZXJ010000342.1:0-7009 GCA_964657905.1 uncultured Stigonema sp. | reverse complement strand
GAAGACAGGAGACAGGAGACAGAAGTCTGGTGTTTGGAACCATTCTGACTCCTGACTCCTGACTCCTTCTTCGTAAATTAATTTATTAATGTTATTTAAAATACGGTAATTCGATTAACTTGGCGTATATTAGAGCAGTATTGCACAGTCTACTTTAGGAGATCACTTCAAATGCGCATCGCTCGTGATATCACAGAATTGATTGGTCGGACGCCTCTGGTTCAACTTAATCGTATTCCGCAAACGTCAGGTTGTGTTGCGGAGATTTTGGTCAAGTTAGAGGGGCTGAATCCATCAGCTTCGGTGAAAGACCGAATTGGCATTAGCATGGTTCAAGCAGCTGAGGAAGCGGGGTTAATTTCCCCAGGAAAATCTATTCTAGTTGAACCTACCTCAGGAAACACGGGTATTGCTCTGGCAATGATAGCCGCAGCCAAGGGATACCGTTTAATCCTTACAATGCCAGAAACAATGAGTCAAGAGCGCCAGTTAATGCTCTTGGGGTACGGGGCAGAACTAGAATTAACATCAGGAATTGAAGGAATGAGAGGGGCAATCAACCGTGCTTCGGAGATTGTCGCTACTACACGCAATGCCTACATGCTCCAGCAGTTCAGTAACTGTGCCAATCCCCGAATTCATCGGGAAACCACTGCTGCTGAGATTTGGGCAGATACCGATGGGCAAGTTGATATTTTAGTTGCTGGCGTGGGCACAGGTGGCACAATCACTGGAGTCGCTGAAGCACTTAAGTCCCTTAAACCAGAATTCCAAGCGATCGCCGTTGAACCAGCCAAAAGTGCCGTACTCAAAGGTGGCAAACCAGGAGAGCATAAAATTCAAGGCCTTGGCGCCGGTTTTGTTCCTCCTGTGCTGCGGATGGAACTGATTGATGAAGTCATTGAAGTGACAGATGAGCAGGCGATCGCCTACAGTCGCAGGCTGGCAAGGGAAGAGGGAATTCTATCAGGAATCTCGACTGGTGCTGCTTTGTGGGCAGCAGTTCAAGTCGCCAAGCGTCGGTCCAATGCGGGACGTTTGATTGTCATGGTGCAGCCCAGTTATGGTGAACGATACCTGAGTACGCCGTTGTTCAAAAGCCTAGAGATGGAAGCAACAAAAATTAATTAAATGAGGAGATGCGATACAGTGCTTCCGGCTATTGTGAGGTACATGCTTAGTCCTGAAAGGCTTGAGAAGGAAGTGTGAAGGGGAACTTTTTCTCATAAGTCTCCCAATCACCCTGATTTTTCTTGTATGCATCCAAAATATCCTTATTTGGTGCCAGAACGAGTGTGTAAACATACTCAATATCAGCAATTGTCCGCAAAAAATACTCTAAGTCTGCACGTTTAGTAAATCCTGCTAATTGAGAAATATTATTCAATCTTGTATCAATAACCCTTTTAACACCAGCATTCACTAAAGTATCAAAAAATTGCTGAGCAGTTTTTTTTGTAAAGCCTATTGTGAATAAATTAACCGACTTGCTCATACTGGTTTCCTGCTTTTTCTACGTAAGCTATTTGCTCAGTCTGCCGATTGTAAGCTTCTTTTATAGCTTCTTTTTTTGAGTATTGACTAATAAATTTATCAGTAACTGCAGGCTGATTAAATAGCGAAAGTTGCATATGCTCAAATGACTCAGATTGCTTCAATTCATGTAATTTTAATAACCTTTCTTCGAGGTGCTGATGGGTTTCTAAATCACTGTTTCTCAGGATATGGCTAATGTTTATATTGAATTTGCGCAAGTGCTGACACACCAAAATGGCTCGATGGCAGGTGATGGGATCTTTTTCAGCACACATCATGGCAATTTTATATTTTTTAACACCCTTTAATATACGTTGAATTCCTTCTGAAAATAGCTCAGTCGATGCAATTTTTTCATACAAAGCTTTACCTTCAACATAGCAGGTTGGATCATTAGGTCTGGCTCCCAATTCACGACCTAAGAACACGTAGTGGATTCCTACGTTTAGTAAGGCTGGTTTAAGCAGTACCTGATTAAAATGAGGCAGATAGCGACTGTAGGGGTGTGATCGTACATCCGCCACAGCCGTTACCTCATGTTTTTGCAGCAGTGCGATAAACACCTCAATACTGTAATTAAGTAGGTTGGCTCAAATAAACCTAACTATGTAACGAAATGTAAAATGCTCAAAACCTTTGCGATTGCTTCGCTCCACTTCGTTGCGCTCGCAATGACATAGTCATAAATTTTCCCACCCACCTACTTAGAGTGTCCAATTGTCAGGAGTTCCATCTCAAAAATATAATCTACTAGCTGTCATTATGCCACTGCTACATCTGCTTCTGCTAAGACTGCTTTTAGGAGTTCAGCCATATATTCGATGGTAATGTTGTTCTATGACAGACGTAGCGATCGCCTATACAAAACTTCAAGCGCCCAGACTTGAAAAGCCTGAGCGCTTAAATATGAGGTTGCAGAGAACCTTCCTACAAGGGGGAGGGAAGGTGGCTGGAGTTTGTTTCTCAATTCAGCCACAAGGGAAAAATAGCTTTTCAGATTCTGGGTTTGCCGGATCGGACAGCACGAAAGTCCACCGGATACGGTATCCTTCTTGACTCCAGCACTCGAAAGCCATGACCCCTTTGTCTGCCTGGGCGCTAATGGTGCTGCTGGGAGTCTGCCACAAGTTTGCCAGTTGAGATGCACTTAAGCCTGTTACTTGAGGCTGGTCAACCTGGTTTTTCTGCTGCTGGTCTACCCGATGTGTGACTGGCTTCATCTTCTTTGTGGTTTGGCACTCTAGGTGCTGTAAAAGTCCCCTAATATCAGCTATTTCCTTACTGACAGATTCTCCAATCAATCCCCCGGCTTTTCCCATCACCTCTGAAGCTATGCGTTCCCCAATGGGTCCAAGTAAAAGTTGACCGATAACGCCTCCAAGTATCCCTCCAACAACCTCGCCTCCTATCTTGCCTGCCTGATTTTCTAAAGCTTTTGTATCAGATGCTTTAGTAAACTTTTGATTGTACTGGTTGAAATTTCTGACAACTGCCTGCTGAAAACAAGTGGCAATGTGTTCTTGAACAGCTTGCTCTGAGATGGCACTGGCTTCATAGCGGATTGCGATCGAATAGGCGGAGGGGTTGAGCCGCACCCTAACAACAAAATCAAGCGAATTAAGCAACTGCTCAAGTTTATTAGCGTATTCCCAATCGTTATTCAGTTGGGGAACGCTAATGCGGATGCGTCCTGGACTTGTGTGAACAACATGATAATTTATCAACGCATGCCGCTGATTCATCGCAGCCTCATCTTATAGTAATAGCTGGACAGTTTTTACAAGCTGATTAACAGCGTTATCGTATCCTGTAAAAGTCTTAAGTTCACTATACTCTTCTAACATCGATAAAACAAAATGTTTTTATTGATGAAATCAATAGATAAAATTTATGTATCCAGCTATAAGTAGGACTAGCCCTTTCAAGGTGAGCATTTGTACTATCACGGTTTTTGCGGCATTTCAGCCATCGGCTGGAATTGAATAAAAAATCTATGTATTAAACTCCAGATTTTTGGACTGTAAATTAAGCGATCGCCAGCGCCAAAATCCCAAAATCGGGTGAAAAAGATGATTTTCTCATAGTACAAACGTTCACCTTGAAAGGGCTAATAAGTAGGACTTACGCACTGTACAAATTGACCATCTTATGTGTAAAGGAAATTCGGTCGTTTTGTGCCAAAGCATTTACATTCACTGTAATATCGAATACTCGTTATCGTTCCCTACTCTGTCACCTTCAACTTGATGAAGAGTTCTCGAAGGCATTAAATACATGTCTTGTGGGGTGGGATTGATTGTAATTTCAGCAAGCGATCGCTCGCCGCCGCCAAAGTCTCCGGCTTCTTACTAAAACAGAACCGAATAAAATCTTTACCCGCCTCTGGTTGAGAGAAAAAGCTGGAACCGGGAACCACTGCAACTCCAATTTCTTTAACTAGATACTTAGCGAACTCTAGATCCGTCTTGTAACCGAAGCGGGAGATGTTGGCTAGCACGTAGTAAGCTCCTTTAGGAACAGAATAGGGAATCCCGACTTGATCTAAAATCTGAAGCAGACTTTCTCGCTTTTCGTGGTAAAGCTTTGCCAGTTCCTCGTAATAGCTGATAGGAAGTTGCATCGCCGCCACCCCTGCCCGTTGCAAAGGTGCGGGGGCGCCCACGGTGAGGAAATCGTGGACTTTACGAATTGCTCCGGTCAGTTCTGGATTTGCCAGGATGTAGCCAACTCGCCATCCGGTGACACTGTAGGTTTTAGAAAGACCATTGATGGTAATGGTGCGCTCCCCCATTCCTGGCAGTGTAGCCATTGCTACGTGTTTAATGCCGTCGTAGAGAATGTGTTCGTAGATTTCGTCAGTATATGCCAGCACATCCCACTTCTGGCAAAGTTCGGCAATTAGGGTTAGCTCCTCGCGGGTGAACACTTTCCCAGTTGGGTTGTGGGGGGTATTGATGATGATGGCTTTCGTGCGATCGTTAAATGCTTGCCGCAGTTCGGCTTCATCGAACGTCCAATCGGGCGGATGCAGCGATACATAACGAGGAGTTGCACTGGCTAATATCGCATCCGGTCCGTAGTTTTCGTAATACGGTTCAAACACAATCACTTCATCACCGGGATCAACAGTAGCAAGCATAACAGCCGCCATTGCTTCGGTGGAGCCACAAGTCACAGTAATTTGTCGTTCCGGGTCAATTTCTAAGCCCAGATACCACCGGACTTTTTCGGCAAGTGCGTGTCGGAAGGCGCGGTCGCCCCAAGTAATTGCGTACTGATTAACATCTGCTTCAATTGCTTCACAGGCTGCCCGTTTTAATTCTGGCGGACAGGGAAAATCAGGAAATCCCTGTGCCAGATTTACAGCACCATATTGCAGTGCTACTCTGGTCATTTCTCGAATGACGGACTCTGTGAACTGGTTTGCCTTGAGTGAAATTTTCTGCTTGTTTACCTGAGTCACCCCTATGCCTCCGCTATAATTAAATACGGTATATTACTGATATTTCCGTATATTCTAGCCGAGAGTATGACATAACGCACCATCCTAAATTTTCGGTGCGTTACGAAGAGCGCTAACGCACCCTAAGTAAGTGGGCGGGAATAAATTACTCTTGTTTTTTTGCGGCAAAGAGCGAAGATAGCCCAACTAAGAGCCAATTCCAGAGGTTTTACATTTCGTAACATACTTGTAAATTTTTTCGCCCACCTACTTACACCTGTAGTTCATATCAACTCAACAGTTGATATTTATCCTGAGCTAACTTGTAAAGGGGACGCCAAACCAGACGATTAGTAAGTACTACTAATAAAGACATCACTGTTGTCGCTGCTAAGAGTAATCCGAAATTACCCTTAGATGTAGCTTGAGAAATCGTGGCACCGAGTCCGGGTGTACTAATCACCCGCCCTTGAAACGTGACATACTCACTGACGATACTGGCATTCCAAGCACCGCCGACAGCAGTAATGATTCCTGTAATCAGGTAGGGGAATATTCCTGGTAAGATTAAGGTTTGCCACCGTTGCCAACGGGAAAGTTTATAAACCGCAGCAGCTTCCAGTAAGTCTGATGGAATAGATTGTGCCCCGGCAATCACATTAAATAAGATATACCACATCGTCCCCAGCATCATCAGAGCTACTGAACCAATCGCCGGACCACCAGCTATGCGGTTTAACCACAGCAACAGCACCGGAAACACGGCTGTCGCCGGATAAGAAGCGACAATTTGTACCAGAGGTTGCAACACCTGAGCCAAACGGGGATTGCGACCAATCGCTACTCCTACGGGCACAGTCCATAGCAGAGATAATACCAAGGCAATAATCACCCGGGATGCTGTGAACATAGCCCCTTGAATCACCAGTAGCCAATCAGCCCAACCCAAAGTTTTTAGCAGTAGCACAGCTTCCCAAGTGCCCCACAGAACAATTAAGGCAAAACCACTCACAAATACCCAATTTAGAAAACCAGGTAAGTTTAAGGCTCCTCGGGCGTTTACGGGTAGGGAGCGAATGGGAAACGCCCGAATTAATCCGTAGTCCAAGGCTGTTTGAAATGGTTGCACCAAGCGATCGCTCACAATTCGCAGAGTCGGAGATCGCCGCAAAATATCCAACACCCATGATTGGGGTGTATTTTGTGCCTCAACCATCTCAACCTTAAACTTTTCTGCCCAAGCAATTAGCGGTCGCCACACAAAAAAATCAATTGCCACAATCACCCCAACTAGTACCGCAGATCCCCAGAGTATGGCATTAAAGTCTCCCCGATTGGCTGCTGCTCCTAAAAAAGAGCCTAACCCTGGTAAGCGAAAATCTTTATCTCCCAGAGTAAACGACTCAATCGCAATTAAGAAAAACCAACCCCCAGCGAACGACATCACACTGTTCCATACCAACCCGATTGCACCTGCGGGTAATTCCAACGCCCAAAATCGTTGCCAGAGATTGAGCCGATAAATTTGAGCTGCTTCGCGCAATTCTTGGGGAATCCCACGGAGGGACTGATAAAAACTAAAAGTCATGTTCCAGGTCATGCCTGTAAAAATCAGCAGGATAGAGGCGAGTTCTATCCCAATTCGCTTACCCGGAAATAAGGAAATCAGGGCCAGCACCACTCCTGGTAAAAATGACAACACCGGAATGGATTGCAGAATATCCAGTAAAGGAATCAGGATTAGTGCGGCCAAGCGGGAGCTATAAGCAGCATAAGCATAAATCAGGGTAAACACTAGGGATAAAAAGTAAGCAAGCCCCATGCGGAGCAGAGTTTGGCCTGTGTACCCTGGTAGAGCACTGATGTTTGTTGAGATTGTGAGATTGGGGTGAAAAGTACCACTGAAATTGGAGGCAGTTCTGACAATTGCCAAAATTAAGCTCACGACAGCCAGAATCAGCAATCCATCTTGCCAAGTCCAATTTAGGCGTCCCAGAGTTTTATTGGCAGGAGTGAGGGGGCGAGTCATAG
>CAZZXJ010000341.1:0-7014 GCA_964657905.1 uncultured Stigonema sp. | reverse complement strand
CAAAAGTCAAAATTAAGAACCCCATAAATAAATCGCGAAACGCGGCAGTTTAAGGGCTTGGAAGTAACTACACAAAATTAATTACAGTCAATGCGTAGGCGGAACGCCTTCCCGAAGGGTACGAAGCGAAGCAATCGCAATAACATGGGGTTATTCTGACGACTGACGTCACGACTTCTGACTCCTTCTCATGAATTATGTTGGCACCAATTCACCAGGACGCAACTTGGACCATTTACCCATTTCCTGCTTGAAGCTGAGACATCCCACCACATCCCATTCCATTTCAATCACATCCTCTTTCGTACGGATATTGACGTTGATAGAGGGTTCATTCGGATCAAAACTTGGCGTTTCTGTTAAGTGGGGTTGTTGGTGCTGCCCTTCTACCGCATGGTAGGTGAAACAGCGATCTACATAGTGGCAGTTCACGCAAATACACATAATAGAACCAACTCCAGGGAGCTTTATTGTTAATCTAGCTTAAGCCAAACCATTATTCACTAGTCGTTGGGTTTAATTTTATTACAATGCACCGTTCAGTCCTTTTTACCCTATCTCCGGAATCTTGGCCCTTTAGCCTAGATTTCTTGCCACAAACAGCTTACATGGTAGGTGGTGCTGTGCGGGATGCGTTGTTATGTAGAGACGGGAAATTTCCCGTCTCTACACGCGAATACGTAGATCTAGATTTTGTTCTCCCAACTAACGCAGTCAAGGTAGCCCGCAAAATAGCGGCGCATTACAAAGCTGGCTTTGTTTTACTTGATCCAAAACGGCAAATTGCCCGTGTGGTGTTTCCGCAGGCTACAGCTGACTTTGCCCAACAAGAAGGAGATAGTCTAGAAACTGACTTGCATCGGCGGGATTTTACGGTAAATGCGATCGCCTACAATCCCCACACCCAAGAAATCTTCGACCCACTGCAAGGCTATGCCGACATCCAACAGCATGTTTTGAGAATGGTATCATCTGCCAACTTGGAAGACGACCCCTTACGATTACTACGGGCATATCGTCAAGCCTCCCAACTTGGTTTTACCATTGAGCCAGCTACTTTGGCAGCAATTCGCTCCTTAGCATCACATATCACTGCCGTTGCTGCGGAACGAGTACGGGTAGAATTAGGTTATATGCTGCTCATCGCCCAGGGTAGTCCTTGGCTGAGAATTGCTTGGGAAGATGGTTTACTTACCCCTTTCTTCAAACACGCCACAACAGAAAGTTTCACACAACTAGCAGCAGTTGACTCGGCTGCTTCCCAGCTTACAGAAATTTGGCAGCCACTCAGGGTGGAACTTGCTCAGTATGTGCGGGATACTATTAAAACTACGTGGTTAGGTATTGCCAAACTTGCTTGTCTTGTTAACCCAGAATCAGAAGCAGCAGAAATAGAGTTACAGCAACTGACTTATAGCCGTGCCGAAATTAAAGCCGTAACTACCGCCCTGAAATTCCCGCATCTAAAAGCAGCATACATGTCCTTACGAGAACAGTATTTTTTGTTTCAGGAAGCAGGATTTGTATTTCCGGCGATCGCAGTTTTAGCTGTAGCACGTGGTACTCTCATAGAGGCGATCGCACCCTTAATCAGCCGCTACCTTACTCCTGATGATCCGGTCGCTCATCCCAAGCTATTAGTTAGTGGTAAAGAGTTGATTATAGCATTAGAAATCCCGGCTTCGCCACTGGTAGGTAAACTCCTGACAGAGATTGCCGTGGCGCAAATTGAGGGTAAAGTCTCTACAGCCGCAGCAGCGATAGATTTGGCACGCCAGCTAGTTGAGGGTTAGAGTTTTTACTCTCCAAGTTCCCGGTTCGATAGTAAGATTAGCTCCATAGCTTCCAGCAGACTAACTCTCGCTTCTGAAGAACGTTTTGTCCTGTACATTTGCCCCGGCTAACTGTAATGAAGGTATTTCCATTTTCCTATCTGTGATATAAGAAAAATGTAATGTGCAGCTTTAACTATGTCAATTCTTGACTCCAATCAAAGTTATACTTTCAGCCGATACTTTGAGCTTGGTTTTGAAGCTAGGGAACTCGCTCAAGAATTTGGCTATAGTTTAACTCGAAAAAAGCTCAATTTACCCCAGTTCCCTGATGAACTTGACCGATTGGGAGAATTACGCGATCGGATTGAGGAGGTACTACCATTTGTACCGTTGACTAACGAACTCGCAAGACGAGAAATTCTCATCTCGCGGGTGGTGACGGAGTTAATTCATTACACACAGGCAGAATTACGAATTGAATATAGTTTGAAGGTTTCTAATTGGCTTCAGGGAAATTTAGATTATTTACTGCGGGTAAACTCGGTCAATCAACTATTAGTAATTGAAGCAAAATACGAGGATTTAACGCGAGGTTTTACGCAGTTAGTCGCCGAATTGGTGGCACTCGATCAGTGGGAGAGTGCGACTACAGTTGACCAACAGCCCATTTTAATTGGCGTTGTTTCTACAGGTACAATATGGCAATTCGGTAGGCTCGACCGTAACACAAAGCATTTTGAACAGGGGATTAATAGCTATCGCGTTCCTGAAGATTTGGAGCAAGTCATGCGAATTTTAGTGGCAGCTTTGAAAGGAAATAATTAAAGAAGCTATGTCTGGTAACGAGCATCTTATCGGTTTAGATATTTACCTACCGTTGTCCCTTACGTACCATCTTCAGTCCATACAGGTACAATTCAGTAACAGCATAGACACGAGGGGGAGGATCTTGAGGACGGGAACGTTCTGTGAAAATACCAGCATCGACCAGATCCTTGATGGTTCGGGCTAATTCGCTATCCGTCACATTCCATATTTCAGCCAACCTATTAGCATCAATAGGAGAACGCTCACCTTGTAATCTATTGAGATATTCTTCCAGTTCAGGGTATTCGTTACGTACCTCATCCACCCGTTGCTCAGAAACATATGGAAAAGCATCAATTAATGCCTTGGGACGTAGAATAATCCCAGGGCTGTATTCTGTAGAGAAATCTTTCTCAACTTTGACTGCCTCTTTTAAAAGCAATATCAAGCTGCGCGGGAAACAGTTTTTTTGACCGTCAGCAATACGGCTACGAACCCAGTTATAGGTGTAGGCTTTTTTTGTCCGACCCATCCTTTCACCCCATAGGGTATACAGGCTTCTACGCAATTGCTCCAGTTCAATGGTATTGAGTCGGGCGACTGTCACCCCCAACTGCCGTTCTAAAGATCTGCTTAGAGTATGAGAACTGTTTAGCGCTTGGCGTAGCACGAGTCTCCAGAGGTCAGCCTCCTCCCAGCGTAGTGGCACAAACCGTCCGATATAGTGTCCTTTGTTGGTAAAGTTGAGCTGCTCCCAAATATCTTCTCGTAAAAATATTTTGGGCACAATACGTTTCAGACCGGAACCGCTTTCCAACCACCAAGCAAGAAGCGCCTCCAGTGACCGTCTTCGACGAGCATAATCTTGTTGACCAGAGCCAAAACCAGCATCTAGCTCATCGTAAAGCAGCCATACGCGCATGTTATTTGCTTGCAACCATCTGTCAATAGCACGTAGTTCATCAATAGCTTGCGGACCTGCTTGTGGAGATTGAGTGCGCTCTACCAACCACGAAACGATTGAAGCATGTGTTGGGTGGTCTTGAGCGCTTAACGCCACTAATTGCTGATCTAAATCATCGAGCGATCGCAACTCTGGCTGAGCATGGCAAAGTTGCAATAGTGCATAATTTAGCCAGAAAGTAGCCCAGCTATCCTCACCTATCTGTTGTTCATAGCTAGCTAAATCTCTACTTTCTAGGATTGGTCCTAAAAGTCTCGGCTCACCATGTCCGGGAATAAAATACACGTTACTTAAATCCACATCAGGCTGAGCCAAATCCTTAGCTTGTTCAGGCTGCTCTACAAATAGCCTGAACAACAAGCTTTTACCAGTTCCCTTAGCTCCCCTAATTAGCCAAGTTCGATTGTTTAGAAATTGCGGAAAATCCTCAGTACGTTGGAATATGTTTGGGATATCGTCTGCTTTTAGGTCCTGTGCCCTTGCCGCCTCAAAACTTAACTCATGTAAAATTGTTTTAGGGTTTTCGACAATTGTAGCTGCTACGTTAGGTTTAATATCTGGCAAGCTAGCATCAATAGCATCAGCAACAGGTAGATAATCGTTCAGCAAACTCTGGGGAACATCATTAACAAGACTGGACAATGTTGTAATGTTCGGATTATAGAAGACTTCATAGTAAAGTTCACTTACGGTTGTTCCACTAGGGAAATTCCAGTTTTCCTCGATCCACTTCTCAACTCTGGTTACCCAACTTTGGCGCTGCTCAGCTGCAACTGGTGGCATAGGTGTCAGCAAAAAGCGAAGATCGGGCTTCCCCTGATAATCGCGTTGTTTACTAACAGCCTGTACAACCCAACGTAGCCCTTCAAAGCTTTGGTCATTGGGTGAAAAGCAAATCATGGCAGTATCGGCTAGATCGAACAATGCAATTGCATTTGTATCATTAAAACCAGGACGTGCATCAATCAAAATCACATCTGGATTTAGCTGCTTTTTAATATCTTCCATCAATTGGCTAATCGGATTGATTGCGCCTTTATAAAAATGTTGCAAAGCTCGCCGATCAAGCTCAGCCAACCGATGAATATAATTTTCGTTATACTCTCCAACTGGCACTAAAAAAAGTTCGCCACGAGTGGGTAAGTTTACTTGACAAATACAGTTTTCAATGCTGGGAAGATTTTGATCGGGATTTAGATAGCGTTGGTATAGGTAATCAACTACACCATATTGTTCTCTATTGAAGTTTTCCGCATCCGACCGAAACAAGATTGAAATTCCAGGAGCTTCGAGGTCGAAATCTACCATCACCACCCGACGATTACGGGTTGCTAGTATACCTGCTACCAACCCTAAGGCAGTAGAGCGACCTACACCTCCCTTGAAAGAGTAAAAAGTAACAACTAA
Organism: uncultured Stigonema sp.; assembly: GCA_964657905.1. GTDB lineage: Bacteria > Cyanobacteriota > Cyanobacteriia > Cyanobacteriales > Nostocaceae > Stigonema. Next base: position 2,061 of record CAZZXJ010000341.1, on the reverse strand, counting down.
CGGACGTTTAGGACTGTCTTCATCAAGTTGAACTGGATGGTCAGGTTCCGGAGCCATTAAAATATCCGACCAAAGAGGTAGCTGTATGTGTTCAGGAGGCTGTTCATCCGCTTCTTGTGAGGTCAATAAATCATAGCCAGCAATTGGGTATTGACCAAGATTAATATCGATACCTTCTAGAAGCTGATCAATCTTTTTTTCACGCTCATCAATCGGATTCCCCTCAAACAAATTCGTAATGACTCGAATTTCTAGCCATCCCAATGTTGTACGCTTGACCCTCACCAACACCAATGGGTCTTGAGCCCGTAACTCATGGATGAGATGCTCCTCAATATGTTGAGGTAATACCGTTGTATTGATCATGACGCCTCACCTTGTTTAGCCAATATGAATTGGTGCAATATTCGCACCGCTTCTATAAAGCGTTTACTCTCCTCTTCCTTTCCCAAGCTTTCTGAGTAACGTAATTCATCGTTGCGCCATAAAAATGAAACCGTATTCCATGCATCTCTATAAATATTAGTGCGGTCTAATGCAATAGTCCGTTGTAGTGTATAAACATGGTTTGCTAGTTTTTGACCATTGCTTGTGGATTGCTAACACGTAATTTCTCCGCCATTCATCCAGCAACTTGATGCTAGGGTGGAGGTATCTCTAAATCTTTGCAAATCTTGACAGCTAAAACATCAACAATCTCAGTATGTCTGGGAATTGCTGATGTTCTACTGTTTGATGGATTGTAGTAAATTGTATGCCTTCCGCCCTCCCGAAGAAACAGGCAACCATTTTCTTCTAAATAACGAATTAATTCACGTCTTTTCACTAAATTTTGACTGTAACTTGTTCACGGATGACTTCTTTCCCTGAGAGTCGTTGCTCTGCGAGTTCCCGGTTTGATATTAAGATTAGCTCGATCGCTTCCCGCAGACTAACTCTCGCTTCTTCTAGTGTTTTTTCCTGTACATTAGCACCGGGTAACTCTTGAACGTAGCCAATATACCAGTCATCTACCTTCTCAAATATTCCAGTAAAGGTGTTTTCCATCGCCGGATACCTTGCAAATAAAGTTGATATTTCCCAGTTTTACAGCATCAGCCCAGTTAGAAATAGGAACTGTAAGGAATAAAAATTCATTTAACTTGATTAAAAGAATTCAGCGGTAGCAAAATTATAAAGGAAGATAACGTATTTGCCCTGACCATTCGCCATCAAGAGTACATTCTGCCAACAATAAAATGTCTTCAATGACGCGACCAATTGGAACGTCAAGGCTAACTTCAAAAACTCCAGGCATAAACAACCCTGCCTCAAGACGTTCATAAGCATATTGTGTAATTGTAGCTACATCATGTGTAAGCAACACACGTCCTTCTTGTGCTGCCCATTCTAGTACGGTAGGGTCATCAGCACTAATCAAACCTACATCTTGAATCCTAACAAGATCCAACTCTGGCTGACGGCGCAATAAGCCGCGCACAATATTATTGTTAAAGTTTTCGTCAGCAACAAATCGCAACATTATTCACTATTGCATCCGACGAGACAGCAAGCGATCGCGTACCCCTTTAGGATCAAACTTCGCCTCATTTAATTTACGGATCTCACTTGCACGTTGTTGTCTTTCCTGTAAATATTCCTCAACATCCTGTTGATTTCGTAAATAGAAGCTGATAACATAATACACGTCGGCAAGCTGCAAAGACGGATATTGATACACGATTTCTTCAGCAGTCGCCCCTTGATTGAAAGCCACGACGACTGTATCTAGTGTTACCCGTGTGCAGCCTACTCTCACTACGCCATCAGTATTCACTTGCAAGGGAATGGGTTCGGTTATAATTGAAAGACTCATAGCATTCACCTCCATTGTGTCTATTGTAAGTTCAACTCTTAAGGAACACAAGGATGTAGGGCTGTAGGGTAAAATTGTGTTTCTTTTATTATGTTGCGATCGTGATCGCCCATAACGTTGAGTTTCAGGTGTTACCAAAATTTGGTTTTTTGCTACTCCCAACGTCAGCAATGACCATCAAACCCCAAAAAATTTTGATTTTGGCA
>CAZZXJ010000340.1:5618-7027 GCA_964657905.1 uncultured Stigonema sp. | reverse complement strand
CTAATTGTCAATTGTTACCATTAGCCATTAGCCATTAGCAACCATTACCTTAGTCCTCCAACAATTTTTCTTTGTGTCTCATCGTCAACATCAGGTCAACCACGCGATGCGAGTAACCCCACTCGTTGTCGTACCATGCCACAACCTTGAAAAAACTTGAGTTTAGTTCGATGCCAGCACCAGCGTCGAAGATGCTGGAGCGGGAATCACCCTGGAAATCAGTGGAAACTACCTCGTCTTCAGTGTAGCCCAAAATACCTAATAGTGCCCCAACAGATGCTTCCTTCATAACAGCACAAATTTCTTTGTAGCTAGTGGCTTTGGCAGTCTTAAAAGTTAAGTCAACCACTGAGACATCAGGAGTAGGAACCCGGAATGCCATGCCAGTTAGTTTGCCTTTCAACTCTGGCAACACCAGTGCTACAGCTTTTGCTGCCCCAGTGGCGGAGGGAATAATATTCTGCGTGGCACCGCGACCACCCCGCCAGTCCTTTTTGCTCGGTCCATCTACGGTTGGCTGAGTAGCAGTCATGGCGTGAATTGTGGTCATCAATCCTTCGCTTAACCCAAAGTTGTCGTTGATGACCTTGGCTAAGGGAGCCAGACAGTTTGTGGTACAACTGGCATTGGAGACAATGATATCTTTTGCTGGGTCAAAAAGTTGATGGTTGACACCCACTAGCAAGGTAGGAATTTTATCTGGATCTTTGGTAGGTGCGGTTAGGACGACTCGCTTTGCTCCTGCTTGGAGGTGGTTTTGGGCTCCTTCATAGTTGGTGAACAGTCCTGTAGATTCAACTACATAATCTGCACCCAATTTGCCCCAAGGCAATTGGGCAGGATTTTTGATTGACACGCAAGGAATGAAGTGTCCATCTATCAAAATGCCATCATCCTTTGCCTCAACTTTGCCCTTAAATGTGCCGTGGGTTGAGTCGTACTTCAATAGATAAGCGAGGTTATCTGGTGGTACCAGGTCATTAATGCCCACAAACTCGATTTTGGGGTTGTTGAGACCAGCACGAAGTACAAGTCGTCCGATACGACCAAATCCATTGATGCCAACTTTCAGCTTGGTCAAGAAGAAACCTCCTATTGTTGAAAATCACAACATTAGGGATAGGGTGTTGGTTGGTTATTGGTTGTTAGTTGTTGGTTGTTAAAAATAACCGCTACCCACTAACTACTCACCACTCCCTTGACCCAATCTTGACAGTAGATATCAGCCAAGGTCAATTTGATTGGCATCTTTTAAGGTTTGGATGAACAGGACTTACGTACCATTTGCCAGAAACCCGGTTTCTAGTTGGTGTTTGGTTGCTAAACATACCATGTTTGGTAGAAACCGGGTAACTTCAGCGTTGGTTCTAAATTAATCAATCTTAATTGATGGCAAGTTAAAAATATTT
>CAZZXJ010000340.1:0-5518 GCA_964657905.1 uncultured Stigonema sp. | reverse complement strand
AATAACCTTCCTGATTCAGCAGGTATGGTAAAGAGTAAGTATAGGCTATTGTTAAAATGAACAATATCATGTTCACTGGTTTAAATGGCAGGTTACGGCGATCGCCACAATCAGCTCTGCTGTTTGACTCAATTGCTGCTGCTCAAGAAGTTGCCTTTATGCTGAGCGGTGAGTGGGATGGGTGCAATGGTGTGGTAATGCCGTCTAAATGTGATGAGGTAGCCGTTAACACTGCCACTAATCTAATAGAAGCTTCATGGTGTTATCAAGGTGCTTCCATTGCCCTTTTAAAAAGGTTAACTGTTGATGAACTTTTGCGTCGTTACGCAATCGGAGAAAGGAATTTTATTAATGCTAATTTGAGGTGTGCAGAGCTTTCCTGCCTTTGTTTGAGTGAAGCTAACCTGAGTTGGGCTAAATTGAGTTTGGCTAACCTGAGAGGGACTAACCTTATAAGAGCCAACTTAACGGCGGCAGATGTGAAAGAAGCTAACTTAAGTGACACAAATTTGAGTCAATCACAGTTAGTTAGGGCTAATTTGACTAGAGCAAATTTATCGAAGGCAGACCTAAAAGGAGCAAATTTAAGTCACGCTTGCTTGAGTGAGGCTAATTTGAGTGAAGCAGATTTGAGAGGAGCAAATCTCGAACAGGCAGACTTAAGAGGGGCTGATTTAACTGGAGCGCTAATTAATTAAGTGCATTCAAGATTCTTTGCTGAAGTTTTAGCGAATTCTGTTCAAAATCTTTCAGTAAGACTCTCTAAAAGAATGAGCCCAGTTCTCTCGGACTGGGCTCTCTGGTTAATGGCGGATTTTATAATATCAACCAGCACTTATAGCAACGGACAGGAAACTTAGGACAACAATCAATTCACCTGGATTAGGAACGTCCATGACTCGAATCATTTAAATCATTCAAATCGCTCTAAGCTTCTTTGTGCAGATTAGGACTGATTACACTTGGGTCAGAGGATTCATGGACTGATAAATTAATCAGCTTACGTGGTTTTTGAGTCATTTTTGCCTCTTAATTAAAATTACGTAGGGTGACTATCTACTTAATTTAAGAGTTAGCAGGTATGAGTTCCCTCTAGTAATTGATTTATTCCTTAAGACTCAATTGGGCGGGCTGTGGTTGTGGGGATGGTGGGGATTCAGTACCACTCAGACCTAGAACTAGACGGTCTAGTTCCATTTGCATCTGGTTACAGACTTTTTCATAACAAGCATCTACATAGTCGCGATCGCCAGCAGCATCACGACCATAACGCTCAAACACAATCGGTGCACAAATTCGGGTATGGATCTGTACAGGCATAGGAATGTTTGGCCAAGGACCAATTGCCAACCCCCAAGGTAGTCCCAAGTAAATGGGAAATACCATCGGATCAATGCCAAATAACCACGGCATACCCCACTCATGCAATTGCCGTAGCTGCTTGTAGAAGTCAGCCAGAATGATCAGGGTATCATGTGCCCCTTTAGAAATCGCTGGCACAATCGGTACGCCTTCGCGCAGTGCCAGTTTAATAAACCCTTTACGACCCGCAAAGTAAATTCGATGACGCAGATTATGGGGTCGCCACAAATCTTCAGGTCCCCCTGGATAGACCAGTACAGGTACACCTCGTTGGAGAGCAGCACTTGCCATTGTGGGGTGAGCCCTGACTGCCCCAAGCTGCACTGTCAGCTGAGAGTAGAAAGGAACCATCCAAACATTTGGATGCATCAGTCCGTAAACCAATCGGTCTGGACCAAAGCGTTGAACCCAGTCATACATAAACATTAATGTATCTGGTGCGATTATGCCCCCATTATGGGAACCCACAATCAACATACCCCCCTCAGAGGGTAGGTGATGCCAGCCATCAGTTGTGACCCGAAAGTAGTAGCGGTAGAGCCATTCCCCTAGTGGCATCAAAGATTGGAGCACTTTCGGATCTCGCTCCTCTAACGACCAACCATCGAACGGATGGCGAGAGGTTTTGCCGTCATCAAAGCGACTGTCCTTGAGAAAATCAAAATAACTAAACAATGGTTCTTAACTACCTCTTACATCAATTAGCGTTCTTTTAGGCTAAAACAAATTTAATTCCATACCAATTTGACAGGGTAGTCAAGAGTCAAAATTCCAGAGTCGAGAGTTTTTTTGATTCTTGATGCAAACACGTCGAGCTAGTACAATTCCACAGATGTCCTGTATTAGTTAGGTGTTTTTTGCATCTGTTGATCTGCTAGCTCTTCTGTTAATGTCTCTTCCAGCGCTTCCACTACCGCTTGCGGGTCAGCAGCTTCCTTCATGGTTTCAGCATCGGGGTCGTACCGATTTTTCACATCGGGAAGATCGCGGCGCAGTTCCTCAACCAAGTCAATGAGTTTAGCAATTTTTTGCTCGGATAGCATGTTCAGTTGCAGGGTTAGCTGCGCTCGTTGCTCTGCCAACTTTTCTTGCCGATTTTGCTTAATCAGCACTCCTGATGTCATCAGCAATGAGCCGGTGGTCAGTGAAAATTGCAGCCAGGAAAACGGAGGGGGGTCGAATCGCGGTAGGCCAAAACGCCGTGGTAAAGCATTGGGTACTACCCAGAGGGTAATCGCAAGCAGGATGCTGTATAGGAATGCTGGACGACCAAAAGAAGCGATCGCCGCCTCTACCATCCGCTGGTGTCGAGACACGTCTTGTTCGTGGCGTGTATGTAATGCTATGATGGCGTCGATATTGTGACTAATAGGTTCCGGTAATGGGACAGTGGGGGCAAAGGTATGGTGGTGTGTTCCACGTGATTCTTGTGATGAATTTTTCAGATCCGGTTTGCTGCTCTTCATTGGCTGTCTTCTCCTGATAAACTACCTCGTTCGTCTTACGAACGAGGTTTGTGACACCTTATATTGGCAGCTTGCTTAAACAAAGCCGCAGTGGATAGATACAGAGGCTCTCGCTCAGAGTTTAACAAGACTAATTCCTCATTCTGTACGAATACATTCTGCACACACTTTCCTATTAGTTAGATGTTTCTTGCTTTTGCAGAGCTGCTAGCTCTTCTGTTAATGTTTCTTGCAGCGCCTCCATTACCGCGTGTGGGTCAGCAGCTTCCTTCATCGCTTCAGCTTCGGGGTCGTGCCGATTTTTCACATCAGGAAGATCGCGGCGTAGTTCCTCAACCAAGGCGATAAGTTTAGCAATTTTTTGCTCGGATAGCAGGTTCAGTTGCAGGGTTAGCTGCGCCCGTTGCTCCGCTAGCTTTTCTTGCCGATTTTGCGTAACTAGCACCCCTGCTGTTACCAGCAATGAGCCGATAGAAAGTGAAAATTGCAGCCAGGCAAACGGAGGGGGGTCAAATCGCGGTACGCCGAAACGCCGTGGCAAAGCATTGGGTATCACCCAGAGGGTAATCGCGAGTACGATGCTGTACAGGAATGCTGGACGACCGAAAAAAGCAGTTACGGTTTCCACAAGCCGCTGGTGTGGAGATACGTTTTGTTCGTGGCGTGCATGCAGTGCTATGATAGTTTCGATATTTTGACTAATATGTTCTGGTAGTGGGGCAGTGGGTAGAATGCTAGGGCGGCGTGTTCCTGGTGATTCTTGAGGTGAATTTTCGTGATTTTGTTTGCTACTGGTCTCCATCGGCGGTATAATCCTTTTAGATGACTTCTTCAATTTACTTGGGAAAATCTAGAGAAGAAATCATCCGATGGTCAGGTGAAATTACTTAGCAGAAATATAGTTTCTTGTGGGATGGGCATCTTGCCCGTCCATATTATGACTTACGCATTGACAGTGACAGGATTTTGCAGAACCTTGAAAAAGTAGCATACATGAGGTCTAAGCATCGGATATGATCGGCAGGTTACTTATCATCCTGGAAAGTACAAGTCAATTCAAGAAACTAGTTAGCAGGTATTCATATGAGGAAGCCACAAACTGTAAAAGCTTTGGAAGAGTTTGGTCGTATTCAACTTTCTAAGAGCTTTTTCATGCGTGAGTTTCTCTATTCCGAAATATCCCAAATCGAAGGCATTCCCAATATTCCTGACAACCCAGAATTAGCGATCGCCGCCGGGAAGAACCTGTGCAAGAAAGTACTAGAGCCGATTCAAGATCAGCTAGGTAGAATTAGTGTTCGCTCTGCATACCGTTCAATGGATGTTAATGCAAAAGGTGCCCAAAATCAAAATCAATACAACTGTGCTAGCAACGAAGCAAACTACGCAGGTCATATTTGGGATGTCAAAGATGCAGATGGGTATATGGGTGCAACAGCCTGTGTGATTGTGACATCCTTTCTTCCCTACTACGAACGCACAAAGGATTGGACTCCTTTAGCTTGGTGGATACACGATCACATTGATGCTTATGCTGAGATGACGTTTTTCCCCAAATATGCAGCCTTTAACATTAGTTGGCATGAGAATCCAGTACATCCTAAGTCCATCTACAGCTATGTGAAAAACCCATACACGGATAAAAGTGGGTACTTAACAAGGGAAGGGATGAGCAATTTTGCTCTTTCGCATGAGGAGTTTTACAAGGAGTTTATTCAAGAATTGAAGAACTATCGCCAAGTCTACACTACATCAGACTGACGAGCGATCATAAAAGCAACGTACAACATAGAAGCGGTTTATTGCTCTAGTATTAGCGATCCCCGTGAACGAGATAGCGATCGCCCACAAATCTCACTACAATTCCTGACTCATGACGTAGCTAGTAATATGTCGTTGGCAACAGTATTAATACACGCCAACTTAACAGCCATCCGGACAAACTCGGAATATTTTTTTGATTAGACTAGAGTGATAGTGGAACTGCTCACACTGGAGTTACGACTGAGAGCATCTTTATTTTTGAAGCGTTCTTCATGATTGACTCACTTAGGCAAGCGATCGCTGCCTTGTTATTTTGTCATTCAACAACCCTGCCGTCAGTACAAGGCAGAAGTGGTGCCCGTAGTGGATGTGGAATTAGGGCAGCAGCAATTAATTTACTTTGAGCATCTTTTCGATAGACTGTTAAGAGACTGTTGAGGTGCTGTCTAGAAGGCACAATAACATGGTGAAGTCTCATTATTTCCAGCACTATAGGAGAGATCGCTCTGAAGATCTGCTCTTTGGTCTAGTTACTTCCATCCTCCTGCACGTTATTCTTTTTCTTGGGAGCAATTACTGGCTTCGAGCTTTTGCGCCTAAGCAAAAGCAAGACCTTTCCCAACCGATTCCAATTGAGTACGTTGAAGTTCCTCCTAATCAGACAAAGACACCGCCGCCGGAAACCTCACGACGGGCTGCCAGAAATTCTATTGCAGGTGGGGAAGCAAAACTTAAAAGACCTGTTTCTGCTGCCAAGTCGGCACCAATTGCCCCCAACGCCTCTGCTTCTAAACCAGCAAAGACATTCCTGCCAAAACTGACGCAGCCCACAGCAGTATTACCATTACTATCTCCTCAAAAACCGCAATCCCAACCCCGGAAAATTGCGGTAGATCCACCTAAAATACGACCAGAACCCAAACCCC
>CAZZXJ010000339.1:0-7031 GCA_964657905.1 uncultured Stigonema sp. | reverse complement strand
TTTGGCGGGGTGGGGTGGAGTGGGAATTATAAGTGATTTACCGGACATGATATAACTCCTGACTCCTGACTCCTGACTTCTTTTTGTTCAAGAGTCAATAATCAATAGCCCTTCATGTTTTGACTATTGACTATTGACTCGTGCAGCGCTTGCCTTGTTACTTGCTTTGCTGCCAACCAAGGACCTTTTCAGTTTCTGCCAATGCTGGACTGATACCAAACCAGCGTCCCAAAGGATCGCGGTATTCAAATACAAACATACTTCGCAGCAATCTTTGGTATTCAGACTCGCCTTTAACGCTCTGCTTGTGTACTACTTCATACAGTAGTTCCCACTCTTCTTCACCGATAGCTAACAGCAGGTCATCGCGGTAGTCCTTAATCACAGCTTCTAAACAGTCCTGCGAAAAAGGTGGATCTTGCCTTTGCAGGCAACTGTAAAGCAGCCCCAGTAAATTACGAATGTGACCGCCACTGACGCGACATAACCGATCCAAGGTTTCGGGTTGCTCAAATAATTCTGTGATTAATCCTAGCCTCCCATTCAGAGTAATTTCTGGAAAGGCTCTTGCCATCACGAGCTGGCGCAACAGAGACATCCCTGGTTCGTGGTCACTGCCATTTCTTTGGCGCACTAGTACCATTGGCAAAACTTTAGGAGCAATACCACCTCCCAAGCGATTTTTTAGTGTCTCGTACTCGTTAGAGAAAATTAATGCCAGGGGAATTGTGTAAACTACGTGGCATTTGAGTCGGCGTAACTGTTCGCCACGGTCGATGAAAAGATACTCTGGTTGCGATCGCCCTGATGCTAAGGGACGCATATCAACTCGATCCAAGTTATCGATAATTACGACCAATCCTTTTTGACCTCGATATTTTAGCTGTTCAACAGCCTTGTCTAATACCTCTTCGTTAATTGCTTGTAAAATACTATTTGTCCGGGGCTCCAAGTATTGTCTCAGTTGATTACGCAACTGGGGGCTATCTTTGGTTTTGGCAGTAATTTTGGCAATACCTAAGGACAACTCTGCTTGTGCCGATAAATCAATAGGAGTTTGCAAAAAATCTCCAATTTCGCTGAACAGATTGGCAAAGTAACCAGGTTTAACTTTGATGCCAATCGCTTCTAAACTGACACTGACTTGACGGGCTACACTCAGGAGAATATCGCTAACATCGATATCCGCCATATCCAGGTCTTGACTGGACTCAAAATAAACTACATGAAACCCAGCAAGCTCTAGTTCTGCCTTCAGGCGCTGTAACTCCGTTGACTTACCGCAGCCAATATGACCTGTAAATAACTGGCAGGTAGGCTCCTCTGGAGAAATCCGGATGATAGTGCGTTGCAATTCTTCAACAATTTTGCAACCACGGACATCGGAAAAATCTATGTAGTACTGCCGATCTGATACATCGCCCATAACCAGCGTTTTGCTTGGGTTACAGGCTTTGAAAAAGCGTGACAAATTCAGTGTTGTTTTCATATAGATGTAGACACAGATTTATTTGTATTTTTATATACAAATCCTCTCTACCTAAATATTTAGGCACATAATTAACTCACAAGTTTTACCTTGCAAAGTACAGTGCTGGATATTTACGCTTCAAAGGTGTAATACATCCAGAGGCTAGCGACCCAAACCATGTTTGAATTCAGGAGCCAGTAACTATCCGGATGATGGTAGAGATTTAAACTCATCCCAAGAGAGCGCACCTTTGTGGGCATGGGGCATGGGATGCGTTCCCTATGCCCTATCTCATATCTTGCACTATTCTCAACAAGACCAAAAAAACCGGGTTTATCAACCAAAAAATAGGGGTTTGACCATTAGTCATTCTCAAGACACCCGGTTTTCACCCAGGTGCAAGATGTGAGCTATGCCCTATGCCCTATGCCCAAAACGGCAGTCCTGGATTCGGACCACCCCTACAATTTGTGTGATTCCTCGCCGTTTTCTTTGATATTCCCTGATACGTTAAGCTAGCTTGTCCTTTTTACAGCTGCTGTTAAGCTTTTGACAATCAGATAGCTTTTATTTGCGCAAGGACAAGACCCGATAATTTGAGTCCTGTCCTTGCCTAAAAAAAGCTGCCAGAAAGTAAAATTCTTAGTCTAGATAGCGGCTGATGAGCTAGGACAAATACTGACTTTACCAACGTGCGCAGGAATTCCGCCATGGTAGGGATACCATGACGCTATATTTTTGTCAACTAACTTAGAGTATATAAGCTCAGATTATTTTTTTGCAATAGCAAAAAAATTTATTTAATGACTTGCCTTAAAAATTACCTGTTAGTATGAAAATTGGCTACATTTGTGGTAGTTAATTCCTCGGATATTGGGAAATTTTGGTATGATATTTTTCACAAATACTTCTGATTCTCGTTTTGCTCGCTTCCTTGGACAACAGCAGTAGTAAAGAACAAATTACGGGTGATTTGTCAAGATAGATTTGTAGCCTTTTTGTGAAGAATGGCTCTGCTTCCATAGGAAAAAGGCTACATTCAAGGCGCGAAAGTTGAAGAGGAAACTTTAATAGTTAAGAATTACTAGCACCACTTTCGGTGATCTGGCAGTATAGTTGCTATAAAGTTTGACTAAATGTGAAAAAAGCCTCAAGCAAAGTGGTTCTACGTAGCTGACCGTGTGGACTCAAATGAATTTAATGATATGAGTACAACAAAGACTTGGACTGAAAGTGTGGAAGGGGTTTGAATGGCTGGCATTTTATCAGTTTACCGCACAAATTTAGAAGGGCGGCGTAAGAAATTACGTAAAAAGCGGCACATTAGAATTATTCAGGCTATGTGGCGAACCTTTGCCATTAGTGGTCTGGCTGGTGGTCTGCTGTGGATGGCAATTCAACCAATGTGGGTGCTAAAAGACCCCCACGACATTGTGATTTCCGGCAATCAATTACTTTCTGAGCAGGCGATTCAGTCACTGCTCGTGCTGTCTTATCCCCAGTCTTTATGGCGAATTGAACCGTCTCGGATCGCCCAATCTTTGAAGCTGCAACCAACTATTGCACAAGCAACTGTCAGTCGTCGCCTGTTTCCTCCTGGATTAATAGTCCAAATCAAGGAACGAGTACCTGTAGCAATGGCGCAAACTCCTCCAGAGCAAAGAAATAGTGACACTAACCACAAAAAAGTATCAGTGGGGTTACTAGATGCCAGTGGTGTTTGGATGCCTTTAGAAAAAGACACATTACTGAATCCCGGTGTACAGTTGCCCAGTCTAAAAGTTATTGGCTTGCCAGAACAATACCGCCCTTATTGGGCACAACTTTATCAAGCTTTGAGCCAAAGTTCCATCAAAGTGATTGAAATTGATTGGCAAGATCCAACGAATTTAATTTTGAAAACAGAACTAGGAAAAGTATATCTTGGGGCACCGAGTTTCCATATGAACGAACAAATCAGGGTAATGGCACAGATGCGCCATTTACCTGCACAACTCAATCTCAGTCAAATAGAGTACATTGATTTGAAAAATCCAGAATCTCCATTAGTACAGATGAACCAAAAAAAACAGCAGCTTAATTCTCTAACTCCTTAAAAATATGTGGTGTATTTAATGTATGCAACACTCCTAGTTAATAAAGAAGTTTTATGCTGATAAATATATTTATTATTTTTGGTTTTCCAGCAATCCAGATAAACATCGGCGTTAACTTCTAATTAAAATGGGAGGAACAATCGTAAAACTTCTTATTGGGATGCAAAACCTCAGAGTTATTACCCTCATATTTGAATGATGGGTGCAAAATGTTAGACAATCTGTTGATGGTGTCTAGGCTGGAAAACGCATGAATGCCTAATTAAAATTCGACTAAACGCTTCGGCGTTATCAAGTTGAGTTTGTGAGTGTTTCATTAGAAAGTTAACTCATAAGGGCAGGAGGCTGGGGTAGAAACTCGGAGGGCGGCTTTTCTGAGGATGGGAGGTGCGGCAGAACCAACCATCTCGCTGCAACTAATTTTTCGTTGCTCCCAATGACGACGATTTCCAATACCGACAACGACTGCACGTTGAAGACACTTAGTTAACAGGCCAACAGACCCCTAGAGGCGGCTTGTAGGTGGCGGGTCGGAAAAAAACTAGTACTTAGAAAAGTTGTAAAATTATTTACAAGTAGAAATTACTAGTAGAAACAAGTCGAGGATAGCAGTGGAGATACCAAAGGTCTACTGAGCAAAATCGGCGAAAGAGTAGTCAAGATATTAATATCTTGTGGAAGTTATACAGGTTAATTTTAGGTAAAGATAGCTATACTTCTTTAGAATTAGCCGTGCGACCGGATGCCTTCATGGCTTATCCTATAGCAAACTTTCCCGCTTACCATCCCGAAAAGGTTGGAAGCACAGAGAACAAGAAACAAAAGTGCCATAGATTATGGCAGCGTCAAACTATAGTTGATTCTTAGGTGAATAACACCTTAAAAAGTCGTTTATCTACCTTCCTGAACGCAATGACACTTGATAATAACCAAGAGCTTACTTATAAAAACTCCCAGTCCCCAGGACAGTCAGGGGTTTCGCTGGCAATCAATACCACTAATCCCTTTAATCATTCCGGGTTAAACTTTGGACAAAACAATGACAGCAGGAAGATCCCCAGTGAAGACAGCCGAATAGGCGATATTGTTCCAGGTCGGGTCGCTAATATCAAAGTGATTGGTGTAGGTGGCGGCGGTGGAAATGCCGTTAACCGCATGATCGCTTCTGATGTGACTAATGTGGAGTTTTGGTCAATTAACACTGATGCCCAAGCTCTTACCTTAGCTTCAGATTTCCGGCGGTTGCAAATTGGACAGAAGCTGACGCGAGGTTTGGGTGCGGGTGGCAATCCTGCCATTGGTCAAAAGGCAGCTGAGGAATCACGGGACGAGATTGCTACCGCTTTAGATGGTGCCGACTTAGTATTTATCACGGCTGGTATGGGAGGGGGAACAGGTACGGGAGCAGCACCAGTAGTTGCGGAAGTCGCCAAAGAAATGGGCGCTCTTACTGTTGGCGTAGTGACGCGTCCATTTATTTTCGAGGGCCGCCGTCGCACCAGCCAAGCAGAGCAAGGCATCGAAGGTCTGAAAAGTAGGGTAGATACACTAATCATTATCCCTAACAATAAGCTGTTAGAAGTGATCCCGGAGCAAACGCCCGTGCAAGAAGCTTTTCGTTACGCAGATGATGTCCTGCGTCAAGGGGTTCAAGGCATATCTGATATCATCACAATTCCTGGGTTGGTAAACGTTGACTTTGCTGATGTCCGAGCTGTGATGGCTGATGCGGGATCGGCGTTGATGGGGATCGGCATTGGTTCGGGAAAATCAAGAGCAAGAGAAGCGGCGATCGCTGCTATCTCCTCTCCATTACTTGAAAGTTCTATTGAAGGAGCCAGAGGCGTAGTCTTTAACATTACTGGTGGTAGCGACCTGACTTTGCACGAGGTGAATGCTGCTGCTGAAACCATCTATGAAGTAGTTGATCCCAACGCCAATATTATTTTTGGGGCAGTGATTGATGACAGACTCCAAGGTGAGGTGAGAATTACCGTAATTGCCACTGGATTTACAGGTGAAATGCAAGGCGCACAACAGCAAACCCCTGTCAACGCCCGAGTAGCACCCTCATCATCTACAAAACGACAAACGCCACAGCCACCACCAGTTAATCCGTCAACACCAACTCCAGACCCCAGAGAAAAACCCGGATTGGATATTCCTGAGTTCTTGCAACGGCGGCGACCACCACGCAATTGAAGGAGTTAGGAGGCGCGGAGTTGCCATAAAGCTTAATTCCAGAGTTCTAGGGTTTCACCATCGGCTACGCAACGAGGAGCGCGAATGCAGTGGTATTGAGTCCGCGAGCGTCACAAGGGAGGGCTTGCGGCTATCTGAACTGCCGTGCCAAGAACGCAGAAAATGATGAATTATGAATTATGTTGATCCCTCCCGACCGCTTGCCGCAGGCTATGTGGAAAAATTCCATAATTCATCATTTATAATTCATCATTTTTTTGACTGCTCCACCCATTGAATAACTTGATGACCAAGGTAAGAGCCGTTTAGTCGATCTATCTCGCGAATGCCAGTAGGACTGGTGACGTTAACTTCGGTAAGGTAGCCACCAATAACATCGATGCCGACAAAAATTAAGCCGTCCTGGCGTAGTGTTTCGGCTAGTTGAGCGCAAATTTCCAGTTCTCTCGGAGTGATTTCAGTTTGGGCAACCGTGCCACCCGCAGCCATGTTATTGCGAAATTCACCTTTGGCAGAAAGGCGGTTAAGCGCACCTATTGGTTCCCCGTTAAGCAGGATAATCCGCTTGTCTCCCTCTTTTGCTTCTGGTAAGTAGGTTTGCACCATAATAGGCACTCGACCTTGGAAGGTACTGAGTTCGATTATGGAGTTGAAGTTACGATCATCAGGTTGTAAGAATAAAATCCCTTCTCCTGCTTTGTTTCCCAATGGCTTGAGAATTGCTGATCCCTTAGCTTCGACAAATTGCCGGATAAACTGCTTATCAGCAGTGACCATAGTTTCTGGAATCACTTTGATAAACTGGAGGGCATACATTTTTTCGTTTGCCGCTCGGATGCCGCTAGGACTGTTAATCACCAAGGTTTTGTTTTGGTTTATGTAGTCCAGAATATAGGTGGCATAGAGGTAAGACTCTGTCACTGGTGGATCGGTCCGCATGAATACGGCATCCATTGTTTGCAGGCTCATAGCGGTGCGATCGCTCAACTTGTACCAAGGGTTCGTCGCCAAATAGTGTCCCTCCACCAACTGCACTGGTACGAGTTCCACTTGTTGTAGGACTGCCCAAGCAATGCCCTCTACGACACTTAGTAAGTTTGCTTGCGTCACCCAAACTTCATGTCCCAGAGTTTGTGCTGCTTCCATCAAAGCAACGCTGGTATCATGACATGGATCAAGTTGATTGATGGGATCAATGATAAAAGCCAGTTTCACGCGTTCTGCCTCAATCGCCAAGTAAATTATGAATTATAAATTATGAA
>CAZZXJ010000338.1:0-7033 GCA_964657905.1 uncultured Stigonema sp. | reverse complement strand
TGTAATAGATTGAACTTTTTCAGCAAATAGACATCTCCGGAAAACACGTAGAGACAAGGGTTATCGCGTCTCTACCAAGGGTATCAGGTAACGCATAATTAATTTTCGGAGATGTCTAATGCACGGCTAAGGCAAAAAGTAGTCGGAGGATTCTGTTACTTTTTGTTCGTAGTACCCACATTGAATTCAGGGGCTTTCTTTGAGTATGATCGTCCTTTCCCAAAACATTTTCTCAAGGAATAGGTGAATGTTTTGGGTGTATGGGTCAATGAAAAGTTTTTTGATTAGCGGTTGTTTTCAATTGAACTACCGATTAAGTCGCCCTCGGGCAAAATCAACAATAATCGAAGCAAATAAAAGGAGTAGGGCAATAACTTATGACAAAGCAAAAATCATCGGCAAATGAAGCGCAGCATATTCACAACTCTGGCACAGAGGCGGTCGAGACGGCTCAGGCGAAACAAGCCGGAGCCGCATTCGAGTGGCATCTTGGTCGAGTGACTCGCATGGGGAACTTCGACATTGCTGGAGGCAGAGAAGTGACGATTATTTGGGAAGAGGGAGGCGTCAGTTCACAGCAAGGTGACGTCACTGACGAGCAGTGGGAGATTTTTAAGCTGGCATTTTTGACAACTGGGCGGATTGCCGTGCTGAGCGACCGGGAAGGGGACGACTGGATGCGTGACTATCGGTGTCTAGAGGCAGTTCGGTAAAAAGTTGTGAGCATATTTCCACCATTTTTGTAACGCCTCGAAAACATAATCATTCTGACTTAACCCAGAATACACCAAAAGCCCTTCTAGGATAAGCTGGAAGGGCTTTGATTTTTACTAGTGAGGGTGATTCCGTCGGGAAACCACAAAAACACCCGTAATTGATGGGATTGAAGGCGATCGCCTTCCGCTACAGCTACACCTTTTTAGCACCTTTTAGCGACTCCGCTAACAAGTATCAAAATTTACTTATCACACCGTCCACCATATTCCCGCACTCGGTAAGATGGTGGAGTGGACTACTATAAAAAAGGGGTTTTGGGGCTTGAGCCTAACTCCCAATACCTAAGCTGAATATAGCATCGGGCGACAATGCAAAAACTCCTTTTTAATGACAGAGATAGCTTTAGAGCGCAAGCCCTATTCCTTGGTAAGAAAATTAACCTACAAACATTGGAGAATTACGTTTGCTTGGCGGCTATGCCAGTAATGGTTGCAGTATGTGAACACGGCTGTGCAGTACTGCTGGACTATGGTGCAGTTGTCCTGTTTAACCTTGAGCCTGTAGAAAAGGTAGCCTTCTTAACTAAACTATCCTCTCAACTTAGTGACTCTTTTGCCGACCCGGAAACAGAAGAGGTGGAAGTTCATCTCAACGTTGGGGAGAGTGAGAGAGTTAAGGAAGGAAAAATTTTGCTGCATGATTTTAGTGTAGAACGCTTGCAGATAGTGGCTGATATTCTCGCTAAGAGTGTTGTGCTGTCTCATTATGAAACTAGCCTAGCTACTGTATTTGATCAAATTGAACCCTTTGCAGCTAGTCTCCAGCGTGAAAACCGGAGTAGACGCCAGAGTCGGGAATTACTGCGTCAACTCGGCACGACGTTGTTAGTTCAACATAAGATTGTGGGTCGAGTAGAGATCATCGATAAGCCGGATCTGCTGTGGGAATCCCCACAGCTGGAAAACTTATATCTACGCTTGGAGGATGAATACGAAATCCGTGAGCGTCACAATGCCTTGGAACGCAAACTAGAGCTAATTTCCCAAACCGCACAAACAGTCCTGGAGTTCATGCAGCATAGCAGTAGCCAGCGAGTAGAGTGGTATGTGGTGATTCTGATTGTAGTGGAGGTTCTGCTGTCAGTATACGACATCCTTTTCAAAGGCTAACGTTAACCAAGGGTAAAAATACACCTTGCCAGTGTCAGCAACACAATTATCGCCGCCAACCTCAACTTTTCAACACAATCTGCTGCAAGTTACGAATTACTTCGTGTGCAGATAGAATAGCTCCTTCTTGCCAACCTGTGACATAGCTCATGTGTTCACCCGCTAGATAAATGGGTCCGTCAGGCTGATTGAGCACCCTATACGCGATCTCACGGTCTTTCTGCTCCCATTCAATCCAGCTTCCCTTGCTATAAGGGATCTTCTCCCAAGCGATGCTGACTCCACCAGTAGGCGAAACCTCGCGCCGATAGCCAGGATGAATAGTTTCGCCATCGTTGATCGCTTTCTTCAGTCTTTGGGCTGGCATCATGCCTCCTAGCCGTTCGCTAATCTTGTTATCCCAAATGTATGCTCCCAGAATAATGCCATGAACAGCATGAAAGTCGGTAGAAGGATACCAAATTTGAGTTATATCTCGTTCTGTCCATGATATGCCACCGTAAATGTTGTGATCTTCTTCCCAAAAGCGACGGTTAGCTTGAAACCCAATCTTTATCGCTTTGGCATAAGATTTAGCACCAACAGCGATCGCTTCCTGATGTTGCGGTGAAAAGTCGGCATCAATTGCTGTTAATACAGATAGCGGAAATGTACAAATTGCATAACTAGCGGATAACGCTTTTTCGCTACCACTGGCTTTATCAGTGTAAACAATCCGAACTCCTTGACCAGTTTTGCGAATCTGGCTGACCTTGGCATTGTATTGAATCAGGTGGCTGACTTTTCGCTCAAATGCCTTCGCAACTTGATCCATACCACCAACGGGTTGCATCATAGTAGCAGCGAGTTCGTAATCCTCAGCAAGTTGTAGTTTGTAACGCCAAAATGATGATTTCGGTAACCTTGATTGCCGTTTTCGGCAAAGTTTCAGTTATGTCAAGTTCGTGGATGGGGTTGTGAATGACCAGAAAGAAAAAGGTACAAGCCCCTAAATTTATTTATGGGGTTCTTACTTTTGACTTTTGACGAACCCGTTCGCGTAGCGTCTCCGCTACTGAGAAGGGGCTGACTGGGGGTGGATGAGTGCGATCGCCCACATACGACCTGTGAGTACATAACTTAACAGACCACGTTACATACATTCGTGCGATGAGTGCGATGTTATAGAATCAAGGTAAAGACTGACCTATCTCAAAAAATAACCCTTGAACAATCAACTAGCAGTTAAGGAAAAACTACAAGCTTTTCTTGATTCGATTCCATCTGAGCATGATGGTCCTGTTACCGATTTGAAGCTAGACAAAACTCAAGCCCAAAAAATTGAGCAATTGACTCAAGAACTCGAAGGCGTCAATCCTAATCTTTATCCCTTGAGGGTCGCTCCTTCTTTGCTTCAGGGGGCTTGGCAACTCCTATACTCCACTGCCAGAGAAATCCGTTCTTTAGGAAAACTTCCATTGGGGTTAAAGTTAGGTAAAGTTTATCAAGTAATTAATATCGCCGACAATACGTTTTTCAATCTAGCTAGTGTTAAACATCCGCTTGGGTTAGTATCAGGATATGTCAAGGTTACAGCTACCTTTGAGCCTGCCAAAGAAAATTCAGAGTCCTTACCAGACAAACGCCTCAACGTCTATTTTGACAAACGCTATTTGTCGATTGAGAAAATTGCTGGCATTGTCACTCCTCAACTTAACCCATTTAAGGTTCTAAGTGCTAATAATCCTCAAGGTAGAATCGCCACCCTGGACATTACTTACTTAGATGAAACCTTAAGAATTGGACGCGGAGGGGATGGAAGTTTATTTATTCTTTGTAAATCCGATGATTCCCCTCATGCTTCACTCGCTCCGTATAAAGGCAATGCTTAATGAATGAGCAACAACAATCGCGGTGGTTATGGAAAGGCGTTTAGATACCAGTTGTCTGCGCATATCCATGTAGTTTCCGTCCCCTTTACGGGAAGTGGTTGACTCTTGTAGCGATCGCACTAGTACCGCTGCGCGGAATTAAAAATTAAAAATTAAAAATCGCGTTCGCGAAGCGTCTCCGTCAGGAGAAGCGTTGCGAGCGAAGCGAAGCAATCTAAAACCTTGAGTTGCAAGCAATAACCAATTCTGAATGGTAGGTTTATTTCCGCCGTCATGTACTAGTACAGGGGGCGCGGAAATAAACCTACTATTCAAAATGGCGCAAAAGCCCGGAATACAATTCTTTTGACTTTTGACTTTTGACTTTTTACTTCTGCCTTGCGGTACTAGGCTGCTGTTGGATCATCACTTATCCTAACAACCAGCTTGCCAAAGTTCTTACCTTGAAGCAAACCGATGAAAGCCTGAGGAGCGTTCTCTAAACCAACGACTACATCTTCTTTGTACTTGAGCTTACCTGACTTCAACCACCCGGAAACATCACTTAAAAAATCATTAAACTGATGTTGGTAGTCGGTGACGAGGAAACCTTTAATCAGAGCGCGGTTGACCAGCAGTGGTCTCAAATTGGGACCTGCCGGAGGATTTACCGCGTTATACTCCGAGATCAGACCTACCAGCGCAATCCTGGCGCCAAGATTAATCTGCTGCAACACGGCTTCTAAAATCTTACCAGCAGTATTGTCAAAATAAACATCAATTCCGTTAGGACTCACTTCTTTGAGTGCTGAATAAAGTTCTTGGGTTTTACGGTTAATACCAGCATCAAAGCCTAATTCCTTCACCACAAAGTCCCGCTTCTCGTCACTCCCAACAATTCCAACCACTCGACAACCTTTTATTTTGGCAATTTGACCTGCTACCGCTCCCACAGCACCAGAAGCCGCTGAAACTACAACCGTTTCACCTGCTTTTGGTTGACCGATATCAAGGAGAGCGGAATAAGCCGTATGACCAGGCATACCCAATACACCTAAACTATAGGATAAGGGAGCCTGATTAGGGTCAAGCTTACGCAGTGTCTCACCCTTGGAAATGCCATAAATCTGCCAACCGTTAGAACTGAGTACGAAATCTCCTTCGTGATACTGAGGATGATTTGATTTAATGACTTGGCTGACTGTACCACCA
Organism: uncultured Stigonema sp.; assembly: GCA_964657905.1. Taxonomy (GTDB): domain Bacteria; phylum Cyanobacteriota; class Cyanobacteriia; order Cyanobacteriales; family Nostocaceae; genus Stigonema. Next base: position 2,085 of record CAZZXJ010000338.1, on the reverse strand, counting down.
ACTATGACTGAATCTAACCCAAGTGAAGCAGCATAAGACTTGCTTTCACTGATCAGACCGCGCATATAAGGGTCGAGAGACAAGTAAATCGTGCGACTGAGAATTTCTCCTTCACCAGGTTCAGGAATTGGTGCTTCGACAAGTGCAAAGTCAGTTTCTTTTGGTTCCCCAACCGGACGGCTTTTAAGTAAGATTTGTTGGTTAAGTGAATTTGACATCAGGTATTTCTCTTGCAACTAACGTTATATTTTATTGGCTATCTCTATGCGATTAAGAGCAGGGTCACGGAGGTAAAATCGAGCATATCCTGAGATAGGTTTATGATCGGGAATGATTTCTACCCCATTAGCCCTGAGGTTTTCCTCAAAAGCATTCAAGTTGCGGACTTGGTAACAGATATGTCCCCTAGATGTTTCATTACTAGGATTTTTCTTTATACCCATAATAAAACTTGTTTGTAGTGAGGACTTCAGTCCTTGCTTTTTAGTGTCAGAGGACTGAAGTCCTCACTACAAAATTACTTTCGGTTATTTAACCGGACGTCATATGATTCAGCATCCGATTCTTGGTACACTCTAAGTAATAATTGATTTTCTAATTTAAAAATTACGTTAGTCGATATATTTACAGTATTATCATACGAGAGATATGATGAAAAATCTCAACTGACATCTTGCACCTCCCTTGTGGAAGGGTCGCTGGGCACTGCCCACTCTACGAAACGATCAGCTTTTTCGGCTTTTATTTTCGCAACAAGACGGTGGTGCAAGATATGAGCCTCTGACTAGCGGCGATTGCCACTAGCAAAATATGAAAGGAACACATTTGTCTCGATTTTCTGAAAGCCATGCAGGATAGGGGTTTCAAAATGTGTTCCCTAAGAGTAGTAGTACTAATAACAACTAACAACTAACAACCAACTAATTATGCAATTTATCGACCAAGCAGAAATTGAAGTTGAAGCTGGTAAGGGTGGCGATGGTATTGTCGCCTTCCGGCGGGAGAAGTACGTGCCTGCTGGTGGTCCCTCTGGTGGGAATGGGGGGAGAGGCGGTTCGGTAATTTTCGTAGCCGAGGAAAATTTGCAAACCTTGCTCGACTTCAGGTACAATCATCGTTTTGAGGGAGAAAACGGTGCTCGCGGTGGACCTAATAACTGCACCGGAGCAAATGGAAAGGATGTGATTATCGAACTTCCCTGCGGTACCGCTATTTATGATGCCCAAACGGGAGAGTTGCTAGGAGATTTAATTGAACCTAAGCAAACTTTGGTAATTGCTCGTGGCGGTAAAGGCGGACTGGGGAACCAGCATTTTTTGAGTAACAGCAACCGCGCCCCTGAATACGCCCTTCCAGGACTACCAGGGGAAATCAAGCAACTGCGCCTGGAGTTAAAACTCTTGGCACAAGTGGGCATTATTGGACTACCAAATGCAGGAAAATCCACTTTGATTTCCGCTTTGTCAGCCGCACGCCCAAAAATTGCCGATTACCCCTTTACCACCCTAGTGCCGAATTTAGGTGTCGTACGCAAACCTACTGGTGATGGTACTGTTTTCGCTGATATTCCCGGATTAATTGAAGGAGCTTCCCAAGGCACAGGGTTAGGACATGATTTTTTACGTCACATTGAGCGTACACGGGTACTACTGCACCTGATTGATGCTACAAGTGAGGAAATTTTAAAGGATTATAACACAATTCAACAAGAATTACAAGCCTACGGACGAGGTTTGGCAGAGCGTCCACAAGTTTTGGCGCTGAACAAAATTGATGCTGTGGATCGGGAAACAACGGATTTGGAGGCGCTAGCTACCCAACTCAATCACCTCTCCCACGCTCCAGTTTTCGTGATATCGGCGGTTACCCGCGCTGGATTGGAGCCGATGTTACAGCAAATTTGGTCATTTATTGACGAACTTAATGTTAGCGAGAAAGATGATTTTCCGGTAGGTGTTGGTGTGGAGTGAAAATTTTGTTTTATATCGAATGCAAAGACGCTAAGAGAAACTTTGCGTCTTTGCGTGAGGCTATAAGAAAAATGCAGAGAACCCCTGAGAAGCAGGACGCGCAAGCGTCTGAGCT
>CAZZXJ010000337.1:0-7077 GCA_964657905.1 uncultured Stigonema sp. | reverse complement strand
TCAAGTCCACTTTAAAAGATGTAGGTAATGACAAGGCTTTTAAGTATGGGGTTAAGAACACCCCACACCCCACACCCTGTTCATGATATTTCAAGAACACGGTCAAGACCAATAAAATCAATATTTACGAAAAATTGATATTTTTTCAGTAATAACACTGAAACCAATACTACAAAATCAGCACTAAGCTATCAGTAGTGACCTTTAAAAGTTGATCTATGAAAAATATAAGTAAGTTTTCTTTTTTAGCAGGGATTGTAATAGCAGCAGGATTACTGAGTAATACTAAACCTGCTAATGCAATTAGTTTCGATTTCTCAACTAATATACAGGGTTATGATTATAATGGATCTTTAGATTTTATCAACACGGGAACAAATTTAGCACCTTTACTTGATTCCAATACTAATTTAACTAAATATGAAGGCAATCAGGTAAATAGTGTTGCGAGTGCTTATGGCGGTAATGTTTTTAATAATGCTCCACTGTTTGATGTTACACCAACTAGTTTAAATCTTACGACAAATGGAGGTTTGACATATGCAGGAGGAGAAAAATTAGAGTTTTATCAGGGCAATATTCTGATTGATGTGGTGGTAGGATCAAATACAATGACGTATAGTCCCGGTACTCCAGTTCCCTTTGAATTTAACTCTACTGAAGGAATCGCTTTAGGATTTCCACTATTCATCGGATTAAGGATGCTGAAAAAACGTAAAGCATTGAAAAATAGTACTCGTGAATTGCCAGAAATAATTAACTAGAACTATTCGTAATTCCCTATCGCCCATTTCCTCCATTCTTGCTCAGATGTATACTGACACTCAGGATGCTCCTCGATATCAAGAATGTCATCAGTATGCATAATGCCGTCACCATTGGGGAGAATTTCGACTTGCGATCGCCCTAGCGGATGAACCAGTTAGCCAGTGAAAATTTTAGAGCCTAAATTATTTGACCAAAATTAATTTATCAGTACAATTTAGAGCTTTTTAAGCCTTTTGTCCGCAGCCCTGTAGCAATACAATATACTACATTTTATTACAGTCTACAGTGACAATCTACCCCGTCGCGGGGTAACCGTCCTTAGTGGGCTTCCTAGACAGCGCTAAATCAACGTTTGCTGTAGTCGGATCCCTTGTCTATATTTCCTAAATTTCCTAAAACTAGGCTGTCATCTCTTCTGGGAAAAATATTTTGAAAAAGTGGTTGGTATGCGCACTTTGTAGCAATGCAGAGATGCTCCTAAGTAGGCGATCGCATCGAAGAGGAAACAAATTTTATAGATCATAGATTTGGCAATTTGTCAAGGAAGAGGCAACTTTGGCAGGGGGGATGGGGAGCAGGGGGGAACCCCATCCATAAATAGATTCGCAAGAAACCTTTGCACGCAGGGGAATCCAGAATCTTTTCCCCCCTGCCCCCGGTGCTCCCCTGCCTCTTCGGTCAAGAAATATTGGACGCGGAAAGAGTATAGGGGTCTAGCCGGGATACGATGCAAAGTTTTGTTAAGATACTTGCTTTTTTTGCCATCTTGTGATTTATAAGTAGTCAGGCTGGATGGCAATGGCTTTGTCGTGGGATGCGATTGCTTCTTCATATCGTCCCAAATCACTCAGCGCAATGCCTCCGTTAAACCAAGCTCGATAGAAGTCAGGTTTGATGGCAATTGCTTTTGGTGATCACTTGTTTCAAAAGTAGTAGCACGTGTACTAGCGATATCAAAGAAAACGGCGTCCTTATAGGGGTGGGAGGAATCGACGCGAGACCGTTTCGGGCGACAGGCGCCGGGCATAGGTAACGCACCCCATGCCCCATGCCCCATGCCCACGAAATCCCACTCCTTTTAGGGGTGGGATGAGTTTAACAGTGTTTACTGTTAAAGTACAAAAATTTAAGCTTGTAAATACCGTATATATAGCTCAGGCTGTGCAAAATCCGAATTAGAACCATTGAAAAGTTCAGTATTAATATTTAGAGACACTAGAGGTTTACTGTAGCTAATATAGCTGTTATATCACTCACTACGTCATTCTCTGTGGTGGTTCTTAAACTAAATAATGATCAAAAACCCTTGAGAATCAAACAACCAGAAGTTGGGCAACTCATTCGTGAACTCCGGCTTTTGACTGGTTTAACCCAAGAAAAATTTGCAGCCAAATTAGGCGTCACTTACCCCACGGTTAACCGTTGGGAAAATGGACATGCTAAGCCCTCGCCGATGGCTATTAGGCGGATTGAAGAGATGCTGCAAGACATGGGCAACCAGGGTCAGGATTTACTCGCGAAGTATTTACAGTAGGCTGGCTCTCTTTATGGGAGCTTACGCAGATATAGGAGATCAACTAAGTGGAGTAGACATCTCCGAAAAAGAATGTAGAGACGCGTAAGCGTTGCGGCACGAAGTGCCAGAACGCCTCTCTACAAGGATTTCAGGTAATGCATAGTTAATTTCTGGAGATGTCTATTGCTGGGCGGCAGAAATAACTAGACAGTTAGAAACAGGTGAAAACAAGCGTCTATGTCTGTATTCTTCTCTCCTGACTCCTGACTCCTGACTTCTGAGTCCTTGTACTAGTGCGATCGCACTCCACTCGGTTGATATCTTCGGCATTCGTAACGTCCAAAGCATTTTATCAAGGAAAGGAAGCTAGACCAATGAGTTATAGCATGGCTGATGAGATGCAGGTGGCAGCACAAGCCACTGCTAACATCATCACTTGGTTGAAAGGTAGACCTGAAACTATCAGTGTTGAGAATGTTGAGCATGAACCAGAGTTTCAAATTCGAGACATTGACCTAATTTGGACAACCCAAAGGTGCGAAATCTTGGTGGAAATCAAGGGAGATCGCGCTTATGAAACTGACAACTTTTTCTTTGAAACCCGCAGTAACTTTGAAAAGGGAACTCCAGGCTGCTTCCTGTACACAGAAGCAAGCTGGCTGTTCTATTACTTTGTGACACCTCGCATTTTGTATATGCTGCCGATGCCAATGACACGAGACTGGTTTGCGGCAAACATTAATCGTTTCCCGGAACACTCCAAAACAACACCAGTAAAAGGAGGTGGTAATTATACAACTGTGGGACGATTAGTGCCAATTCAAGCTGTCCTGCAAAAAGTTGCGGGTGTAGTAAAAGAGCATCTGTAAAGCTGAACTCAAGTAAGCGATCAACACAAATAAATACCCTAAAAGATTGTAAATTAGTAAGTTAATAACTTCTCCATCTACCTTTCTATGTCCGTAGATTCCTTTGAAAAAACAAATTGGGGTTGGCAATTTTCTCAGTTGCAACAACAAGTGGGAGAATGGCTGGAATATCAGTTTTCTCGCTTTAACTTGACTTTGCCAGAATGGTCGCTTGGTTCTTCAACTGCTTCTTGGCTTAGTAAGTTGCTGAACTTACTTTTTTGGATTTTACTAAGCTTATTCTTGGTTTGGGTGGGTTGGCAGTTGTGGCAAAAATTTAGTCCTTATTTGGATTCATGGCGAGATGGAGTTCAGAAAAGTACTGTTAGGAGCGCAAAAACAACAGTTGGTGAGTTGTCGGGAGGGGTTTGGTTGACGCGATCGCAAGAATTTTACCGCCTTGGAAACTACCGTGAGGCTTGTCGCTGTCTTTATTTTGCCATGTTGGAGTACTTGCACAGCAAAGCAATCCTCCCCAAGGAATCCAGCCGCACTGATGGAGAATATCTGCAACTACTACGACTATCTGTGACTCCAATGCAGCCTTATGAAACTTTGATTACCACCCACGAGCAAATCTGTTTTAGCGATACTGAGATATACCGGGAAAATTATGAGCAGTGTCAGCAAGCGTATCGGGAGATTGCTAATTGTTAATTGTTAATTGCTCATAGCTAATTGTCCTCTTACCATTAGCTATTAGCCATTAGCGATCTGGAAGAAATAATTCTGACAAAGGAATGTCGATGTTTGGGAGGGCTAAAGGTATTACAGTTGCATCTGTGTTAAGAATAATTTTCGATTGATAACCTGACTGACTGGGGCTACGGTAAATATAGGCTTGGTGCTCCACAATATCTAGAATCCAGTAGTCAGCAATATTAGCTTTGGCATACGCAAGGGCTTTTTCTTCTCGGTCAAATTCTAAAGTGGAATAGGAAACTTCAATGAGTAGTAGAATTTCGCTGGGACTGGGATGGTGGTTGGCGTATTCTCCTGGGTCTATGCGAACCACAGCAATATCAGGTTCAGGTTCAGAGGTCGGCAGGGTAATGGGTAATTGCACTCGAATCTCTGCTTGACCTCGCAGCAGGTTTTGCAGGTAGCGATCTATACGCTGAGTAGTGCCAGCATGGGGTGGACTCTGAGGACTCACTTCAATAATTCGACCTTCTAGTAGTTCAACTTTGTCATCGGGTGTGAGAATGCCAACTTCAATCATCCGATGATATTCATCCACTGTCCACAAGCGGTTTTTGGTTGCAGTCATGGCATGATCCTCTATTGTGGAAGCTAATAACCCTACATCTACGGTATTATTTTAATAGTAATATAGGAATCCTATTTGATTGTTGAAATATATGTAGGGTGGGCAGTGCCCACCAGAACCTGGATGTGGTGGGCAGTGCCCACCCTACACTACTTTTGCAAAAACAAGTACATGGCAATCAATCTCCAAATAAACGAAGCCTTGATCCAAGAAGCCTTAGCCTTTGGCAATCAACAAACCGAAAGTGATGTAGTCGAAGAGGCATTGCGCGAATATGTACAACGTCGTAAGCAACTTAAGGTACTAGAGTTGTTTGGGACAATTGACTACCACGAAGATTACAACTATAAACAGCAGCGAAGACAGCAATGAAAGTTGTTGTAGACACATCCGTATGGTCGTTGGCATTGCGGCGGAATAATTTACCAGAAGTAATGCCTATTGTCAATCAATTGCGCGATCTGATTATTGATGGTCGAGTCGTTTTGTTAGGGGCTGTGCGGCAAGAGGTACTTTCAGGGATTCGTCATGCTGAACAGTTTACTCACTTGAGAAACTACCTCCGTGCCTTTCCTGACTTGGAGTTAACAACCGAAGATTACGAGTTAGCCGCAGAGTTTTACAACACTTGCCGCACACATGGTATCCAAGGAGCAAACACTGATTTTTTACTTTGTGCAGTTACTCATCGTCGTGGCTACAGCATTATGACAACTGATAAAGATTTTGATAGTTTTCAAGCATATATTCCTCTCAGTTTACTGAAGTAATATCAAGTTCGGGTAATTACTTATAAATTAAATTGCTCGTATTACTGATTATCATGGTTACAGCGATTTCTTGAAATCTGACTTGATTTACACGCTGCTTCACTAGTAGATGTTGGTTTTGAAAAAGAGAAAGAGTATCTGTATCCAGTATCCACAAACTCATCAAGCTTCATCCTCGACATCAATTTCTGCATCGAGTTCACGACGATAACTTTCTATATGTGCCAGCACCTCATTAAAAAGTGGATTATCTTGATACATACCTGCAAATTTCATCCAAGGATGCTCATATTTTGTCAGTTCAACTTCCTGAGAAACTATTTCCACTGTTTGCAAATGAGCATTTACAAGCTGATGTAGGTTGGAGAGCGCTTCTTCGCGTGTGGCGGCACTCGCCTGATATTCAGCCATTCCGCAAACAGTTGCTTGATATCCACCTTCTTTTTTTTCAACTAATACCGAATAATTTAGTTTAGGTAAGTTATCGGCTGTGGTTTTCAGTAAATCGGTAGTCATGAAATTTATCCTTTTGTTGATTACTAATTGTTAATTGTTCATAGCGATTAACCATTAACTATTTTATGCAAAAATAAGTACATGACAATCAATCTCCAGATCGACGAAGCCTTAGCTCTTGGTAATCAACAAACATAGAGCGATCTGGTCGAAGAAGCCGGCGTGCGAATACGTGCAACGTCGCAAGCAGGGAGCTGTATCTATTGTAGATTAGCGTTCAGTTGAGCGAAAATAGGAGTGTTGCTCCGTGAAAAGGTAACTATGGCTAAAGAAGAACAGATTATTGAACGCTGGCGAACACTCACACCTGAAAAACAGCAGCAGGTTTTGGAGTTCGCTGATTCGCTTCAATCTGAACCTGAATCCGAATACGTTCCACAAACACCCTTAGCCAAGAAACTGTGGGAAATTCGTACCCGAGCGATCGCCTCTGGAATGCAATTGCTTAACGAAGCAGAAATCGAACAAGATCTTGCAGAACTTCGGGGTGGCGACCTTAACAAGTAAAGTTCATGATTCTCTTGGGTTTTAGGTGATAAATAAAACTAGAGAACTTGTAGTATTGCTCCATGACCGAACATATTGACCACGATCAACTTTTTAAAAAACTCCTGTCTACATTTTTTTTCGAGTTCATAGAGCTATTTCTACCGGAAGTAGCCAACTATCTTGAGCGTGAACCAATCACCTTCTTGCAACAGGAGTACTTTACTGACATTGTTACTGGAGAACGCAAAATTATTGATTTGCTGGCACTGGTAAGGTTTCGAGGGCAAGAGACTTGCTTTATTATTCATGTAGAGAACCAGTCCTCTACTGAAGCCGACTTTGCTCGACGAATGTTCTTCTATTTCGCTAAGCTGCATCAAGAACATCTGCTGCCTATTTATCCAGTGGTGGTCTTTTCCTTTGATGAACCAAAACGGGAAGAGCGCAAACAATATCAGGTAGAGTTTCCAAATTTGAAGGTACTGGAATTCAACTTCACATCAATTCAACTCAATCGGCTAAACTGGCGGGATTTTCTGCAACAGCAAAATCCAGTGGCAGCCGCATTAATGGTGAGTCCAGTGCTGAAGGCGGGTTTCCCGCCGTAGGCAACTGGCGAACCCGAAGGGCAAAAATGCGAATTGCCCCAAAAGAGCGTCCAAGGGTAAAGGCAGAGTGTTTGCGCCTACTAGCTACTCTAAAGTTAGATCCGGCTCGTACACAGTTAATATCTGGATTTGTGGATACTTACCTGCGATTGAATGCTGTAGAGGAGCAGGTTTTTCAGAGTGAACTTGATACGATGGGATTGAAGGAAGAGGAACAAGTTATGCAAATTGT
>CAZZXJ010000336.1:0-7086 GCA_964657905.1 uncultured Stigonema sp. | reverse complement strand
TTGAAAAAGCTAATCAGATTGAAAAATTGGAGCGACAACTCATGGAGTCTCAATCAAAAATTGCTCAACTAGAACTTGAACGGGAGCAATCAAGAGCGCAATCCGAGACACAACTTCCACCGCAACCACAAGCCGAAGTTTCCCCGAATGACGATACTCTTGAAGCAAAGATAGAAGCAATGGTTGCCAAAGCGCTACAAAAACACCTACCGCAACAAGTGACACCAGTGCCTACCCCACAGTCAGATGAACCAGTCGCCACAGTCACCAAAGCAGTAAAAAGTAAGCCAGAGCAACCGGAGAAAGATTGGGAGTCTATACCCAGTGAGGAACTGAAACAATCTAGGGTTAGGGGTGCGACTGATGAGCGGATTTACCGCGCTTTCAAAGCAGCATGTGACTACAACGACGCACAACCAAGCAATGACCAAAGATGGTTTATCGGCAACGTGACCTTACGCGATTTATCGGGCTGCAATGGAATGTTGGTTAAAGACTGGATTACCCGTCACCAAGTTTCAATCGAGGATCACAATCATAAGTATGGTTTGGGTCAATACCATAACAAGCGTCACAAGGGTGTGGAAGTTGGGGACGTGATTAAGTGGTAATTCAGTTTCCCCACCCCTAAAAGTGGGGATTCTATCAAAACCTATGCTTTCTTAAGCTTGCTCCATACACTTTTCTTGACGCTCCCTAACTCCAAGTTCTTAGCCAACTTATTTTTGAGTGCTAGAGCCTTATCTTCCTTGCGAGCCTTCAGGAAATTGGGGGCTTTCTCCATCGGTTCTGACAGTAACTTGACGTACCCAAACACATCACGCTCAGGTAAAAACTTTGCCAGCACTTCTACAAATGATGAATGCCCTTGCTGTTCTCTTTCAAGTTTGGGATTAAACCTAAAAGGACGTACAGGACTATCGCGCCACAGCAAGGGCACATGGGACGCTTTCATGAATCGTACTTTTTTGTCAGCTTCGGCGCTCTTTATGTACTCCAGTCGCTCTTTATTAAAATTCTTAAAGACCGAGATGCATGGTGTTTGGCACACAGGGATAAATTGCCAAAGCCCACAAAGCCGAAACTCAAAATCCTGAAGCTCAGACGCAATGCCTCTTGGTTCACTCTTATTATTATTGAACCCAACTAACTGGAAAGACATTAAATAGGGCTGCTCACGCGACGGAAAGTGCATCACTCTGGGGTATACGATTAACCGTATCTTTTCCCCTCCAGTAGCTTTCACTTCTTTTTGAAGCGCTTCGTAAGCATATCGGTGTGAAGATGCATAAAAGAGTGAATATTCCTTCTGTGCAATTGTTACTGTACCCTTGGCTTCGGAATCAAAACGGACATCCCCGACTATAATGCCCACTGCTTGAAAGATTTTTTTGGTTTCTGGTGAGGGGTGGAAGGCTTTCTCTGGTTCGTTTTGTGGGGTGGGTGACTGTAAATCAGATTCAGTTATGTCGGGTTGTGTCAGTATCCGCTTAACGGGTTTGGGTTTAACCGTGATTGGTTTTTCTTGCAGGGGTTCCAATTCTAGGACTGGTTCAATCACGTTCTCTTGTGCAGACTGTGTTGGTGGTTCAGAATTCGGTTCCTCCACCTTTTTGGGCAGAATGGAAAGCAGTGTTTGTTTTGGTTGGTCTGGTTGGGTTGGTTGCTGCTTCATCGGCTTTTTGGTTTTATGATCTGCCATTATTTCTCCTTTAAGTTTTCGCTCTCCGTGAGAAGGCGCGTATTTTTTGTGGGTGATGACGGCGGTGTAGAACCTTGCTCTGTTGTAATTTCCGCAATGAATTTGTCTAGAACTTTAACGGCTGTTTTGTACTGAGGGGAGGTGCTGGCAAAGCTCCCTTTACCTGTAGTCAGGGATTTGAGAATGCTTGAGCGTAGCTGCTGGTAGTCTGGATGTACCGCTTTTTGCCTGAGAGATTGATCCAGATCTCTCAGGCGCTCAATTCCCCCAGTCTTTGATCCATTGCTTCTAACTTGGCTTGCACAAGAGAGAAAGCTGCCGCTACTATCTCCTCTACTTCAGCACTGGTTAACGTCTTACCATCTGTCTTACTGGTCTTACTACTGATGGGTATTTCTACACTCCCACTTTTTAGGGCTTGAATGCCAGCTTGCAGGAGGTCGAGCAACGTCTTTGAGCGATCGCAGCCCTGAGCGTTATCGACCGGGTAGCGATCGCGCCCAATCTCATCAATAGCGGCGAGCAATTCTTCTGGGCATCGGAAATTTAGCAATTTATTCGCCATTGTCTTACCTCATTGTCTTACCAATAAGACCACTCTATCTCACTTATGTCTTACTGGAAGCGGTTTCTGTAAAACATATAAGTAAAACGTATGACACAAGGTAAGACGTATCAGAAAAAATGTCTTACTAAACCTCGACATTTATAAGACATTAGGCAATAATGTAAGACATGAGGGTAAGACAACTAACCCAAACAACCGCTTCACGTTTACGCCACAGCCGCTTCAGACTAAATATAAGGAAAACGAAAATGCTTTTTACAACTTTCACCGCCGCTACAGCCCAATCCATTCAAGCAACTGAAAACCTCGTTGATTCCCTACAACAACAACTTGAGGTTGCCCGTCAACAATTGGCTCAACTCCAGCAGCAGCAGCAAGCCGAGCAAACTGCTAAGAGCGCTGCCCAAACTGCTCTGGAGATGGCTGCAAAAGCCAGAAAGTTGGTGGCGATCGCCTATGGTCAGGAAGCCGTTGAAGAATTCAACCGCGCTTTGCTCTCAGATTTGCAGCCAGTCTCTGAGTTGCCTGGTGCTGTTGACGACGCCGCAACAAACTCAAGCCCGGAACCAACGCCCACGGGTGGCGGCGCAGTAGTCACCACGGTGGTGGTAGAAGAAACTATTGAGGTGACAGCATCTGAAGTTATCACACCAACTGAACCAAAGGAGGTGGTGAGCGAAAGCTCAAAGGAACCGGACTTCAGCCGCCTCAACTGGCAACAATTGCAGAAGTTAGCAGCTGCAAGCAACATTAGCCCACGCGGTAAGAAGCGTCCAGAAATCCAATCTCTGCTCATCCAACAGGGCGTGACTCAATTCGACATCGATTCAGCAGCTTAGCCACCACGACATGAGCCTTTTACCGAAAAGGCTCATTCACCAAATAACCTCGGTAAATCACTCACTGGCAACTAACAACCAATACGACCATGACCGAAACGCAACTACTCGCAGCAAGTCTTACCAAGCAACAGCAGCTGCTAACCCTAATTCTCTCAGCACTGGATAAACCACAGTTAGGCTTTCACTCCGACGCTGGAACTTGCTTTGTGTACTGTAATCGCCAGCACGGGTGTCTGTGGTATACCCTCGACGGCGATCGCAAGCCCCAGCCCATTACCCACAGCGCTTTAACTGGTTACTTGCGTTCCTTGAAATTTGAGAAATGCCAGCGCCGGGGGCTTGAGTGCCATAAGTTACTCACCACGATTCAGGGAGATAGGCTGTATTGCTTGGAAAGTGGGCATGATTCGCACTTCAGCAAAGGGCTGTTAGCTGCCGTTGCCACCCTCACGCCACAGCATTTGCTCAATCCAATCACGATCCAGCCACAACCAGGAGACGATGATTCGGTGTTGTTCTGCCGTTTGTGGGTGGGTTCGGAACTCGTCAAGGCTGCCTACAGCGAAGATACGGACTGGAGGGAGACTGCAAAAACTGCTCTAGCAGTGGTGAAAGCCGCGACAGAGATGCCGTTTTAGATCTGAGCCTCTGGCTATACACCCCATCTAGGTGATGGGGTTTGTATAATTAGTTTCATCTCACTTGATTTAAGAATTATGCCTTGTCTTCATGAGAAAGACTTGTCCGCCCTCGCCCAGCATCACGTTCAAGCACAAAGAGCAAACATTCAAAACCAGCGTCATCGCTTAACACAAATCACCTCTGAATTAAGGCAGCTAAAGGATGACCCAGCTACCGACCCGTTGAGGGTTGCCGAGGCGGAGAATGCTGTCACTGACTTAGAATTTCATCTAAATGGCAGAGTCAGGCGTTCAACTCTTGAGGAGGAAGCCACGTCTTTGAAAAAAAGCGGTTTGAAGCCCGATAGACTCAAGCGTGTTGAAGAGACTTTGGCAAAAAGTTCAGCACTACTCCTCAAAGATCCTGATCTAGATATGGCAGAGGAAAGAGCGAAAATGATGGAGGCGCTTTACATACAGCGGCAACACTTCCAGTTTGAAGATAATGCTCACGACAAGGATAAAGAAGGTAATCCCATTCCCCGTCATGCCTCAGTATTTGGCGCTCCTACTGTTAAAAAGCTAAAAGAAGCAGGTGAGCATGAGATTGCTGAAGATTTGATGCTGCGGTCAATTTCTAGAGACTCTAGTAGATAAGGCAGCGGGGACTCTGAGATGAGAAGCTTTTGGCATGATTTTTTTGGCGACAGAGTTGAGATTGTTTTCTCTTTAATTAAAAATGGTAGGTGGATGTATCACTATAAAACAGGGGACAAGATTGGGGTAGAGTTCGATTACCCTTACCCACAAAATGATGACGAGCTTAGTATTGGTTTGGCTGACTTAGAAGACATGGACCCTCAAACCCGCTCCATGTTGTTCCAGACGCTTAAAATGGATGCTCCTGAGTTTGGATTGGCTTATTCTTGAAAAGTATCAAAAGCGTAAGAAGTTTAGGGAACACGCGTTCCCTATTTTTTGATTCAGTATTTCTGCTGTGTTCTTTACATTTAATAAAGCAGTAAAACCGATTTATACGCTTTTGATTGGGTTATGTCAGACAATATACGTGAATTGGCAAGATCGGGTGATATCAATGCGATCGCCACCATTATCGAACAAGAGATCGGTTTAACTGTAGGACCAAAGTTGCAGCATGGGTTACTTTTGGTACTAAAGGTAAAGTCTACTGACCTCAGAATTAGCCAAAAAATCATTCGGTTAGTCGAAGAGATTCAACCTGGAATTCGGTCTATCAACGTGTCGGGAATAAATTGGAGTTTGTATTTTACTCTTAAAGATGGTAAGTATGTAGAAAATACCAACACGATAGCAGGAATTATGTTAGCTATTATCTTATTAATTGGTTCTTGTATTACTCTTGCAAACATTTTTTACAAACCTCCTGTACCCGTGATAAGTGCTACTCCTCCATCGGACGGTGCTTATATTGGAATGAGCAGCACCGGGCATGCACTTTACTTTAATGGGATGTGCGTGACAGTAAAAGGTGTAACTACCGCAGAAATTCAAGCGCTCAACACTAATATCGATGGCTTTAAAAAGTTGATTAAACAGGAAACGGGCAGGCGGTGTGTGCTGCTTGGATGATGAAGGGGATAAACAAAAACTCCGTCGATTGTAGACGGGGTTTTTGTTTTTGACAACAACGTGTTTCTATATTCCCCTACTCGTTTTAACAAGTTTAGTCGTGCTTGTCGCTTTACTCCGTCCGAATTGCGGACGCAAACCTTTTTATTATTATTTATATATTTAATAAAATAATATATTTAGTTTGTGTCCGTTTTACGGTTGAGTGTAAAAAGGATGACTCGTTTTAACAGCATGACAAACTGCTCCATAACCATTGGTTACAGAGCCGCAATTTTTATTTAAAGTCATGATTAAACTGCCACTACTTGACCATCATCATTTATAACTACTCCCCACTTATCCCCAAATCGCCTGACCAAGCTTTTAACCGAATTAATCAGTATAGATTTAGGGTTCTTACTTGCAACCTCAAAGCACCTTCTGGCAAAGTCAAAGCCAAAAAATTCTTCATTCTCATTACACAAAGGAACTATTTTCATTGTCGCCGCATAGATGAAATCCCCGTCATCACTAGATAGCGCTTCTTTTATAAGTTCTTTGTAGGAGATTTTACTAAAAGCACTTACGCCACAATTATGCCGGGAGCCACCAGAAGAAATTTCCATCATCGTGGGAGAACCGCGCTTAATTTACGAACTTTTCGATTACTATTAGCGACAGCTTGATTACCAACCAACCAGATGAGAGTTATAGAGACACTTGGTAAAACCTACAAACTGCATCCTCTTGAAGATAGAGTGGTGGTCGAAATTTTTGGGACTTGCTATGAAATATCCGAGCGGGAACACATCTTCAGTGTCTACAGAGTCGAGGCTGATGGCTTAGCTTGTGGCATTGGTGATGCTAATTCAGAGGTGGCAGCAATCGAATTAGCTGAAATCTTTGAGCGATTAGCCATCTACGTTTTAAATACCGGATTGTGTAGCGAGCTTCAGATCATTAGGGCAATTTTGAATGAATGGGAATCACACCCCCCGCGAAAAATCAATTTCTCATAATTTGGTAATAGCTTTGGCTGATACTTGAACTGTTATCTAAGGAGTTTGACATGAATAAAAGTGAATTAGTTGACGCAGTCGCTGAAAAGGCAAGTGTTACTAAAAAACAAGCCGATGCAATCTTAACTGCTGCTTTGGAAACTATCATTGAAGCGGTTTCCTCCAGTGATAAGGTCACGCTGGTTGGATTTGGGTCTTTTGAACCGAGGGAACGTAAAGCTCGCGAAGGTCGCAACCCAAAAACAAATGAAAAGATGGAAATTCCAGCGACAACGGTTCCCGCTTTCTCTGCTGGAAAGCTTTTTAGAGAAAAGGTAGCTCCTAAATAGGATGAGTTCTGTCGGTGCGATCGCAATGAATCCATTAGCAATTAGCTTTACTCCTCCACGTCTGTTGGAAGTTCCCAAGGTTCAAGATAGCTTGCACTGCTAATCACAGAGGCAATCGTTTCCCAAGCATCACCGTTACCTTTTTTCGCTATGAGAGCTAGCAGTTGGTCATAGGGAAACTGTTCTGGCTATTCAATGCCGTATTTTCTAGCTGTCTTAAGTATGTCAGCAAGTGAGTAAGCTATAGCGAATTCCATAATGTTTTGATGATGAGTTAAGTCTTGAGTATTTTATAAGACTAGTGTGTAATTGGAAAATTGCAGTACCTACGTCCATTTCGCTCCCCACCCCACCCCGAAGTGCTTGAGCCTGTTCAGCACTTAAAATTCCGGAATGACCCAAACTACCATCAC
>CAZZXJ010000335.1:0-7087 GCA_964657905.1 uncultured Stigonema sp. | reverse complement strand
ATAGCGTGAAAAGCTTATTTGGTAGACCTTGTAGACATTCTAGACGACATAAAGCCAAGAAAGGTTTGAATCGCAGTATTTCAGATGCTAGCTGGAATGAATTAAGTCATAAAATCGAGTACATGGCTGCAAAGTCAGGAAAGGTTTTCGTTAAAGTGAACCCAAGATTTACAAGTCAAAAATGTAATGAATGCGGTCACATTGAATCTAGCAACCGCGACAAAGAGAAATTCATTTGTTTGTCGTGTGGTCATATGACGCATGCTGATATCAATGCTGCAAAAAATTTAGAAGAACTGGCTATGTCTAAAATAGCCAGTATGGTACGCCGGGACTCGACGGAACCTGAACCACGGGGTTCTAAACGCCCTAGGACTGTTAGCAGCACGCACTACGGAGTGCAAACGTGTTGAGCCGGGGAACCCTAGCAATAGGGATATGTTGGCTGAAAAGTCTTCAGAATCCCCTCGCATGACGGCAGGGGAGTGTCAAATATATGGAAGATGGTCGTTTAAGCGACAATGGCAAAGATCAAGTTCGTAGCAGCGTTGAGAAGTTGGAGTAAGTTTAACGAGAAGTGTATGGTAATTAATAATCTATTCTCGGCAGGTGGGGTGGTCATGTGGCCCCTGTTAGGATTTTCGCTATTAGCTGTGGCGCTGATTATCGAGCGTGTTGTATTTTGGGTGCGGATAAATGGCCGTCAATCCCGTGTAGTGCGGGAGGTACTGAATCTCTACCGTCTCAATAATGTCGTTGGTGCGTTGGATAAACTCCACCAAAATACTGATTTGCCGCTTGTACGGATTTTTTTGGCAGCTTTGGAATTAGAAGAACCAACTCCAGAAGAGTTTCGTCTGGCATTAGAAAGTGAAGCACAAGCAGAGATCCCTTTGCTCAAGCGCTTCCAAAACATCTTTGAGACAATCATCGGTCTTGCACCACTGTTGGGTCTTCTCGGTACTGTCTTGGGATTAATTGCCTCGTTTGCTTCTCTCAATATCGGTGATGTCGGAGGTACGAGAACAACAAATGTCACGGGTGGGATTAGCGAAGCTTTGACTGCTACCGCATCAGGATTAGTAGTTGCTATTTTTACACTTCTATTTGCCAACACCTTCAGGGGACTCTACCAACGGCAAATTGCCCGCATTCAGGAGTATGGCGGACAACTAGAATTGTTGTATCGTCGTCGCTATGAAAAAGGAGACAAAACTTATGCGCCTACAAGATGAACCAGATCTACCACTTCAGATCAACGTCGTACCGATGATTGATGTGATGTTTGCGTTATTGACGTTTTTTATCATGTCAACGCTGTTTTTAACTAAGTCGGAAGGCTTACCAGTAAATTTACCTAAAGCAGCCACGGCACAACAACAAGCATCCGCGCCAATTACAGTGACCGTAGATAGAAAAGGCGCAATTAGCTTGAACCGTAAACCCATTGCTCTTGATGGGTTGGCAGAACAAGTACGGGGATTGATTGGCCCTAATCAAGAGAGTTTGGTAGTCATTAACGCCGATGAGCAAGTTACTCACGGTCAGGTAGTAGCAGTTATGGATCGCTTGCGTCAGGTGCAGGGAGCAAGATTAGCGATCGCCGCCCAAAAACCATAATTGCTAACGGCTAACCGCTAATAGCTAATTGTTCTCTTGCCATTAGCTATTCGCAATTAACAACTAACAACTAACCTATGAATATTTGGGTAAACGAGCAAATTGACCCATCCGGCATGATTCATGCTTGTATTGCCTGTTGTAATGAGTCTCAAGCCAAAGATTGCCATGAGTCCTTTAAGGAGAATTTGACCGAGGCGCAAAAGGCATGGGGTTGGGTGGCGCAATTGCGACTCGTTAATTCTTGGGATGAAGTTCCAGTCAATGCTTTAAAACTTGATTAATTTCATCAGATCGAAATGGACCTTTGATAATTGTTCCACAATTAAGCGACAACCTGTCTTCCTTCAAGCTCCTCACTTACAGCAATTTTCACCTTTATTAGACCACAGTCTTAGGGGCGGGGCGGCAAGACCGCCCTGACAAACGGTGTCGTTCATTAGACATCTCCGAAAATTAATTATGCGTTACCTGAAACCCTTGGTAGAGACGCGATTAATCGCGTCTCTACGTGTTTTCCGGAGATGTCTATTTATGTGAAAACTGCTGTAATTGCGCCTCTAGGCTTCAATGTTCATGAGGTCACGCATTTTGGATTGTGTTTTAAGAAACCTGATTAGTCACATCTCTACATGGAGAAAGTTTTAAAAATAAAAATAGTAAAATTATATCTTAAAAATTGCTCAGCCAAGGTTAAGAATTAATAATAATATTATTAATAATTCATGAGTCATTAACACCGACTTTAAATAAAGCTAATTTATTATGGAAATTTGATGAATTTTATCACTAGTTAAGAGTTATCATCTGTACAAAAGATTAATTCAAAAAACTTGCAAAAACCAAATAAGGTTGAGTGAATTATCCAACAGTTTTCACTTCTCTTGCAGGCTGTCTCATTCATTTGGTTGGCAAAACGGGACAAGCAGTTCAGGTTTCAATTCATCCTCCCAGTCAGTATATCTGTGCCAACTGCCAACGGATATTACCAGATTGGAAAAATCAGCCTTCTTTCTGGGTAGTGATTGTTTTACAGCAATCACGATATGAACTAGTGGAAATTACACCAGAAATAGAGACAGAAAAAGAACGGTTGCGGGAAAAGTTTATGAGGTTTGGCTGTGATGTGGCATTTAATCTGCGCGATGGCGGCTATTTAACAGATCTCATAGACCCCCGTACAGGCTATCCATTACTTTCCCGTCCGGGAAAAAGTCCCCACAATGACACAGCAGTTGTGAAAGCTTTACTCAACTACCCAGTGATTCAAAACAAATGTCGTGTGTTAGTCCACCCTGATTGGGGAATGGCAGTTTATCCCAGCATCTTGATATCAGTAGCTCCCCCGATCATGATTGAATGTGTGACAACAAGTATAGCGCCCTTGCACGACTGGAACATTGGGAAACAGTGGTAGCTAATGGCTAATGGCTAATAGTAGTCAGGGTCTAGATTTTCTGGAACTAAAAGGGGTGCAAGCATTGTAAGACCTCTCTCACAGTCTAAAAGTTTTCCTCTGTTTATAGTGCTAGATGATGTTCTTTTTCAAACAAATTGAGTCCGAAAGGTTTGTGGACGGTTAACTATGCTTAGGTCGCCGCAATTTCTTGGCACCAAGAGGTCCTAAAAGTTGGTTGAGGTCACGCAGTTGTTCAGCTGTACCCATAGCGATCAGCAGATCTCCAGGCATGAATAGGGTGTCAGCAGTAGGACCACCGATGAGTTCTCCATGGGTACGACGGATGGCAAGAAGCAGTGCCCCAGTTTGTGCTCGCAACTTTGCTTGCCCCAAAGTTTGACCCACAAAAGGACTAGTCGCAGGGTCGAGCAAAAATTCTTCCATGTACAACTGTCTGTCTGTACCTGAGATAATACCGTCCACAAAGTCCATCACCTGAGGTCTGAGGGCAGCAGCTGCCATCCGCTTACCACCAGTGATGTAGGGAGAAACCACAGCATCTGCACCCCCACGTTGCAACTTTTGCAAAGCTTCTTCTGTACTTGCCCGCGCGATCGCTCGAATGTTTGGATTCAGTGTTTTTGCTGAAAGTACTGTATACAGATTCTCTGCATCAGAAGGAAGTGCGGCGACAATACAAATTGCCCGTTCTATACCAACCCTCAAGAGAGTTTCGTCTAGGGTGGCATCACCTTGGTATACTGTATAACCCTCTGCCTGCGCCGTTTGCACAGATTCCATATCAGAATCAATGATCACAAAAGAAACGTCTTCTGCCCGAAATTCTTTGGCAATTTGACGACCAGTTCGACTAAATCCACAGATGATATAATGTCCTGATAATGAGTCCATTACGCGCCGTTGTTGTCGTAGTCGAATTCCTTCTTGAAAGTAGCCTTGAATTACGGCTTCTGTAAACCTATTAACAATGTAACCGATAGTCATTACTCCCATCAAAATCAGGGCGATGGTAAATAACCTTCCTCGTGCTCCCAGTGGTTGTGTCTCTCCATAGCCAACGGTAGATAAGGTAATTACAGTCATATAAGCCGCATCCGCCAAGGACCAACCTTCCACTAGGCGGTACCACAAAGTACCGATGAGGAAGACACAGGCGAGAGCGATCGCCCCTGCTGTTAGCTCTTTTTGGATGCGACGATATTTTTGCTCAAGTGTTGAATACACAGTTTTTTCACCACTGCAACTCGTTCGAGGATATCTGAGTGCAGCCTAATTTAAAATTTTTGCGCTTGGTAAATAAGAAGATTATTTGCAAAATTCTCATAATAATAGTAAATAATTATAAAATAAGGGATTTTGAGGGTTTAGGTAGTGAACATCCAAACTCTAGTTGAACAAGCGACGATAGATTCACCTGCAAATTCTGTGCCATCTAGCACCTTTGAGCCAGATAGTTTCAATCAATCTGTCATGTCCACCTATGCGCGGTTTCCTCTAGCCTTAGACCGGGGCGATGGGTGTCGCGTTTGGGATACACAGGGGCGGGAATATCTCGACTTTGTGGCGGGGATCGCTACTTGTGCGCTGGGACACGCTCACCCTGCCTTGGTAGAAACGGTAACACGGCAAATTAAAAAATTGCATCACGTTTCTAATTTGTACTACATTCCAGAGCAAGGAGAGTTAGCTCATTGGATAGTTCAACATTCCTGCGCTGATCGTGCATTTTTCTGCAACTCAGGGGCGGAAGCAAACGAAGCTGCAATTAAATTGGCGCGGAAATACGCCCACACAGTCTTAGAAATTGAAAAACCAATAATTTTGACAGCAAACGCCAGTTTCCACGGACGAACTTTGGCGACGATTACTGCCACAGGGCAACCGAAGTATCAAAAGAACTTTGATCCTTTAGTGCCTGGGTTCCACCATGTACCTTATAATCATATTGGGGCGCTGGAAGCAGCCATTGGTGAACTGGATGAAGGTGATTACCGCGTAGCAGCGATTCTTTTAGAGCCATTACAAGGAGAAGGCGGCGTTCGTCCAGGTGAGATAGCCTATTTTGAAAAAGTGCGGCAGATTTGTGATGAAATTGGTATTCTGCTGATTTTTGATGAAGTGCAAGTTGGTATGGGGCGCAGTGGTAAATTATGGGGTTACGAACATCTCGGTGTTGAACCGGATATTTTCACGAGTGCTAAAGGCTTAGGCGGTGGTATCCCCATCGGGGCAATGATGAGCAAATCATTCTGCGATGTATTCCAACCTGGTGAGCATGCTAGCACCTTTGGCGGGAATCCTTTTGCTTGTGCAGTTGCCCTTACTGTCTGCCAGACTTTGGAAAGAGATCATCTTTTGCAGAATGTGGAGGCTAGGGGTGAGCAATTGCGAGTAGGGTTGCAGGCGATCGCCGCGAAATATCCCCATCAGATTGCCGAAGTACGCGGCTGGGGTTTAATCCTCGGTATGGAGTTGCAAGCAGATACAAAAGCTAGCGCTGCTGATATTGTCAAAGCTGCCATGGACGAGGGCTTATTACTCGTCCCCGCAGGTCCAAAGGTCGTCCGATTTGTACCACCGCTGATTGTCACAGAGGCAGAAGTCGATGTGGCGTTGCAAGCTGTTGACAAGGTGATGGCGATTGTTACTGCTTAGTCTTACATCTTACATCCGCCCCATACCATGCCTGGGAATTTATTCCCAGGCATGTAGAGACGCGACGCCAGTTGCTTCAAGTCGGGAAACCCGCCCAACGCACTGGCTCAAATTTCGCGTCTCTACACTAAACATTTTTTTACAGTCCTGTTCAGATCATGTCCGGTTGAACACTTATAATAAGGCTTGTAGTTGCGCTCTTGATCGCTCTTAACAGTATGAGAGCGCTAAAGCGCAACTACGAACCTATATTTTATTTATTACCCTTGTCACATCTCCACCGGATGCTGCCCATAAAACGGAAGCGCTTCTGACCACTGGGGACGCTTCCCGCATTGCCAATCTAAATATGCTAGTTCCAACACGCTTGTCACTGTGGCTGCTAGCCCAGATTTGGCTTCAATTAACTGATAAGTTGTCTTCCAATTAGCTAACTTCTCCTGCCATGCTTCTGGTGTGAAAACGGTGTCTGGTAATAAAACGCTGAGTCCGGAAGCATCTGGCGTGGGTTGATAAATAGCAGCAAAAACTTGACCGCGTTGTGCTGGCATTTGTACGGCAATATTGTCCTCTTGTCCTAGCAGGCTAGGAGGGTACTGAGAATTGTATACTGACCACGCTACCGCCGCCAAAGTGGAAATAGCAAATACCGGAATATCTAACTGTTGCCCCAAGGTGCGGGCGGTGACAACCCCAATGCGAGTTCCAGTAAAACCACCAGGTCCCTTTGCTACGGCGATAAATGCAAAGTCTGTCCAGGTTTGCGGTTTGATGAATTCAACTAAATATTGATGCATCAAACTGGATAATTCACGCTCTAAATTCCAAACATCGGAACGTGTGTCGCCAGCATTGTTACTCATTGCCAAACCCAATTCGGGAGTGGTGGTATGTAGCGCCAATCCGTATTTTGTTGGTTCGAGTTGTTCTAGTTTAATGGTCAAAGCTAATTAATGAGAATTTGAGTGATGAGGGTTCAAGATGGCTGCAACAGCCAGAACACGACCAATAATCATGTGTTTTCAGGACTTAACTTCTAAATCATAACGCTGGCATTGGGTTTTGAGTTTTTCTGGGACGAGCGATCGCACTTTTTCTGGGGATACCACTACTATTGGGAGTAGTGGCTGTTCTGGTAAAGTCGAACGTATTGGTGGTGAACAACCCCCCGACAATACCATTTTCTTTGCCTAACGTGCGGATGGGTAGGTGTTGGAAGAGAAATTCAGACAACAATGGCTGAACTGTTTATGGTACAAGGCTTTGAGCGCCTAACTCACTTACACACACCCGCACCCCTTGCCTGGACAGGATTTCAGCCATTTACACTCTACTCAATCCAAATTTCTCATGCTATGATTGTCTCATCCGCACTTTTGAACCTTGAAAACC
>CAZZXJ010000334.1:5445-7092 GCA_964657905.1 uncultured Stigonema sp. | reverse complement strand
AAAGAATAAATTATCCAACTATTTCTTGTGGGATGGGCATAAGCGCCCGTCCTATCAACTGGGCGGGCGCTTATGCCCACCCCACAATATTGGATAATTTATTTGTTGGAGTTCCCTAAGCAATTAAGAACCGCTATATTGTGTACACAGCAGCCAATTCAACTCAATACAAGTAGCAGGTTTGGGGTTGTCTTTCAAATCCAAATATCAGAAGTGCAATCGCCGCCCGGATAGCGGATCTCATGAGCGCGAGATGGTCCAGATGGTTCTTTACCAAAATCAACGTAGAAATTTTCGTTGATTTTCATTCCGCCGTTTTCCGCATCGCAGTCAATTTGCAATAAATATGAGCCACTCTTCGACAAGTCAGGGTAAAACTGATTATCCCAGGTACTAAACAGGGAGTTGGTCACATAAAGCCGCTTACCGTCGAGACTCAGTTGCAGCATCTGCGGTCCACCAGCTAGGTGATGATTACCAACTCTACCACTTTTGCCTAGCAAGCCACCGCACCAAACTTGACCTGTCAGTTTGGGGTGTGTGGGGTTGCTGATGTCATAGCAGCGAATATCTCCATGCAACCAGTTGGAGAAATAGACATAGCGATCGTCCATGGAAAGCAGGATATCAGTAATCAGTGATGGCACAGGGATGGGCCAGCCTTCCACGTCTTGTGTAGGCACATCAATCACTTTCTCTACCAACCAATGACCGTTAGACTTGTGCCAATGCCAGATATTGCTGCTGAGTGCGGCACCAACAAACCCGTGTGTGCTATCTGGATTATGGTGAAAGCGCACTTCTAAGGGTATTAACCCTTCTTCACCCATGTCAAAACTTTGGATGATTTCGTGTTTCGACCAATCCCAAAAATGCAGTTGGTGACCATAATTTCCCGCCGCCACGTCATTCAGGTCGAAACCAGGATAGTAGGTTTTGGGTGCGCCCCACTCGCTACTTACCATGACATTATGACGTGGCTGATACCAGAAATCATAGTTGAAGCGCATGCCGTCGGCTTTGTGTTCCCAGCGTCCAGCAATGTCAAAATTCTCATCCAACAACAAAAAGCCACCAGGACCATTCCCCTCGCTGTCCCCTAGCATGGAAATCATTACGTGACTATCAGCTAGGCAGTGTACTGTGTGTGGGGCTGTTAAGTTGGTCTTTTGTTTGATTTCTTGTGGTTCAATGACTTTATGAAGTTTGGGCGCACGCCCATCCGCTGTGTCAACAATATAAATGCGGCTAGAACGTTGACCGGGAATTACCATAAACCGTCGCGATTTACTAGCATCGCCATGACAAGAACTGCAAGCGTTCCAACCAAAATGGTGCAGTTCATCGCCGATATAGGGCATTTCCAGACGATGAATGACTTGGGAGTAGGTCGGGGAGTTGGGGTCAACGTCTACGGTTGCAAGATAATCAGCCGCCTCAATACCCGTACCCGTGTAGAGTGCTACTGTATAAAGCACCTTTTCGCGCTCCGCTTTCATCGCCGCTTCGGGAGTTGCGTAGCCAGGACCACAGCAAGCATGAGTCATAGTTTTACACCTTTTACAAGCTATTAAGTAGAACGAGATTAAACGCAAAACCTTTTTGGCAAGGGAGTCAGCCCCTTCTCCTGACGGAGACGCTACGCGA
>CAZZXJ010000334.1:0-5435 GCA_964657905.1 uncultured Stigonema sp. | reverse complement strand
CAAAAGTCAAAAGTCAAAAGTCAGGAGACAGAAGAATTACTGACTTCTGACTTCTAACTCCTGTGTCCAGGTTTAATGTTTTTCAAGGTTCACTTACTTAAAAATTACAACCAAATTTGTAAGCCTAATTCTTTTAAATATCTTAACCCAGAGGCAATTTGTTGACGCTTACCCCACAGTTCTAAATCAAACCAACCATCATCTTTAGCTTCGGTATCTAATGAAGCAGCAGTAATGTTAACAGTTAATCCATGGCAGGAAATCAGCCCTGCAATTACGGGATAAGATTGGTAGTTTTTCGGAATGCAAACCTGAAATCGGGCGCGATTTGTTTGTCCTTCTACTACAGTTAACTCAACTTCTTTTTCATTGTATTGCATCTGATGACTGGAATTTTCCCTATCCGCGTCAACGCCACTTGCACCCAAGATCTTTAGCTTTTCCATACTTTCGTTGACAATACTTGTGATATTTAACTGCACTATCTCTACATTTAGTTCCATGAGATATGCAAGACCCGCTTCGACTTGTTGCGAACTACCTCGAATTTCCAAATTAAACCAACCGTCATCTCTAGTATGAGGTTCTAATAGAGCTGCTGCAATGTTGATTGTTAAGTTGTAGCGAGAAATTAATCGCGAGACAATAGGTTGGCGATTGTAATGCTGAGGAACCCGAATGCGGATGTAACCCAATGTGGGATTAACAGTTACGGATGAAGCCATCACCCTTATTCCTCTAAGTAACAGCAGTTTGACTAGACCTGATCAAGAACAATCTCTAAAATACACTAACTTTATAGTCTTAACGTAGATATCATAACTCAATTTTATCGCCTATGTGTGGTCGAAACGTGAGATTACAGCAGTTTTTACATAAATGAACCACACCGTTTGTAAGCGCGCAAGGCCGCCGCGTCCCCTTTTTCAGCGGGGTTGAGGGGATCTGCAAGGGTTTGACATCACTAACCGAGAAGTATTGAGTCTTGATCAACTTTACGCTTCAGCGTCTCTACAAATTTCACGTCTTTGTAGTTTAATTGACAAAGCTAATTTCCCTTTAGCGCGTTTAACTCTCAACCGGTTACATGACTATTTCCCCAGTGAAAACCTGTGTTTAGCGGGTGGGGTAGCGATGAACTCAGTAAAGATTGGTAAGATTAGCCAAAATACGCCTTACAGCTAACCCACTGCAAACCCGGTATATTGCCTCACCAAAGGTTCATGAAATGCCAAAACAATATCTGACTTTGGAACTCCCAACTTCACTAACTCATCAGCAATTCCAATCTCCGTGCCATCATGGTGTATCCAAATTTTATCACCTTTAATATCCAGATGCAAAACACAACCGTACATTGGTCGTCGATTCTTCCAACCCGTATTAACAACTTGATAATGATCGCGCTCAATATCAAAAACTAGCTCAGTTTCAGCTTCATCATCCGATGAGCTAAGACTTGCATACTCACTCAACAATTGTTTAATATAAGTGCGATACCGTTCTATTTTTTCCATTCTAAAATTACCTCGCCAACTGGATCGTAAATGATTAATATAATTTGAAACCGTTTAATTATGGTTTATACAAATGGAAGCATAAAAAACTTGCGATATACACCTATAGGAACTGCTAAATATAAAATGCGTTCAGGCTGCCGTTCCTCCAAGGCTACTCGATAGTTAATAAATTGTCCCACCGCAGTATGAAATTCAGAAATATTCGATGTGCCGATAAAACTTTTGATTTCAACAGCAATTTTTTCATCTCCCCGTTCTGCCGCGATGACTTTTTCTGCTCCCAAGTCAATTTCCATCTCAGCCCCACCCGCCTTAATCCTTAGTGGGTCATCTGTAATCAGCCAACCCTCCTTTTCTAAGCCTTTCCTAACTGCATAATGAAAAACATCTTTAGCCATTGAGTGAGGAACTTGATCGTTTAGATAAGATAAATTATGCCTATTGCTTCCGAGTATAGCAAGGCTGAGAAAACCCCGTTGGCAACGAATTCACCATCAATGGGGGAACCCCGCCCCTACGAATGACTTTTGCTGATCCGATTCCAAGCAAAAACAACTACCTGTAAATTCTTAGGCAGATTGCTTTGAGAGCTATCATTATACTCAACCGTACCGTCGCGGCTGGTTAAAGTGTAGGTGATATAATCAGCAGCGCCTGCCGGTGCTGGATAATTCAGATTCTTGAATTCAGTAAATTTCTCTTTTTCTAGCAATTGCTGAAACTTTCGCAGCTGCTTGTGAGAAATACGGCGATCGCTTTGCTGAATATCATTGCGATCGCCCATACGAACACGAATCAAGCGCCCGTCATCCATTAAAACAGTTTTGTCATTTCTACCAGCAAAGCCACCACGAGAAATTTGCTGAAAAATCACGCCGCTTTCCAAAGGTGGTGGTAACTCGCTAGTCGGAATGGGTACAGGCTGAATTGTGTTGCGATCAGTTTCAGTGATTTCACTCGCCTTTTCATTCAGCCTGATCGCAGAACCAGAATCATTGGTATGATAAACTAAGGTTTGGTCAACAATTGCCACCACCACCCACCAACCATTTATTAGAGTCTGAGTACAGACTTCATCAGGCTTTGACAACTCCAAACAGCCATCTTTCCAAGTATGCTGTCTATATTGGATGACACTTAGCCGATCTGTTGGTAAATTCAAGCGTTGGGATGCAGCCTGCAGGACCGCATCTTTCACAGACTCTGGGATGTTTTTTAATGATTTGCTCGTAGGAGTATCAGAATTTGCTAAGCGTAAAGTGCGTCCGTGACGATCGCTATGATAAATCCAGTTTTGACTACCATTAGACACCACAACTCGCCAACCAGTAACTAACGCCTGGGTACATAATTCATTCGGTTTAGGTAAATCCAAGCATCCATTGCGCCAAGTCTGTTGGCTAAAATCGGTAATTTTCAGTATATGAGTGGAAATTACCTCTCTACGGGATACATCTTGGATAACTGCAACAGCCACCGAATCCGGTAAGCGATTTGTTGCCAGATTGAGTTCTAGGACTTGATTTTTGTTTGCTGGTAACAAGTCTGTAGGGGCTGCTGTAGCGCTTTTTAATAGTGTTAACCCCTTACCAACAGACAAAATGCCGATTAATATCAAGACGCTGAAAATCTGCGCTTGTTTGGTGGTAATATATTTTCTCAGGATAGTTTTCATAGTAAAATTAGTCATTAGTTAAAGGAAGAATAACCAATAACTAGCACCGCTGCCTGGGAATTAAAAATTAAAAATTAAAAAAGCTTACAGGAACAGCTTTTCGCGCTCTTGTACTAGTAAAGGTGGCGCGTCAATAAAGCAACCATACCCTGCGGGAAGCCCTTCGCTCTACAAAACTGCACAAAAGCCTGGAATACTACAATTCTTTTGACTTTTGACTTTTCCAAATGTTCGCGCTGATTCAGGCAGTAACTGCGTGCCTCTCAATCAACTGGTCGTTGGGCAGATCAATTCTAATAGTGGAAGCAGCCCAGTTTTTCAGGTCAGGTGCTAGCCAGATGATCTGGCGCAGGATTTCATCATTAACCCATAATACAAGGGGAAAGTGAAACTGTTTCCTCAACTCATCTCGCATCAGATTTGTAGAGACGATCAGTTGATTAATTGCGGTCACAGACTCTAAACCCCTGACTATCAAAGCTTCAGGTTGAGTAGAGCCAAGTATATTTGTCAGAGTTGTATAAAGCGTTTCAGCAGAAGGTGGAAGCAGGACTTCTTTAATTTCTACTGGAGAAAATTCTTTTAATAAACTTAATACTTGTTGCTGCTTTGTATTGCAGTTACAGCACACTAACAGCAGTGAAAACTGTCCTTGAGAAACCATCATCGCCCTTGCTAACCTTTGAATGGGCGCTGTAGTATTTACCGTGCTGTTTGGAGAATTAAGTATACTTATCATTAAGGTTTCCGAGTTTTATTTTAATGATATTTGGATCAATCTAGCAGAGATACTTAGTTATTTTTTTACCAAAAATGGTAATAGAATAACTATGATTACAAGTTTTTTGGAGAAGCGTACCACAATTCTACTCATTGTGTTTTTACTGGGGGTGAGGTGCATCACCCCACATTTGATGAACTTCTACCCAGGAATCCCAGTCATTATTCAGAATTTTTAGCCTAAATGTAAATTTTTATATTGAATAAATGATGAAATTTGTTAAGTGGTGTAGTGAGCTTTCCTTGCACAATACGCGCACTCATCTAAACAGGGGGTTCTTTGCCCTTTTGGTTGCCTTGAGCATGGTAGCTACGGTGATGCTATCGTTTCCCTTATCTGCTCAAAATAGTCGTCTCCTCCCCCATGGGCAAACTTCTGAGTTGCGGGGGGTGTGGTTAACCAATATTGATAGCGATGTCCTGTTTGAGCGCGATCGCCTCAAGGGGGCTTTGCAACGCCTCAAAGATTTGAACTTTAACACCGTATATCCTACAGTTTGGAATTGGGGTTATACACTGTATCCCAGCATAGTTGCACAAAAAGTCATCGGGCGATCGCTTTCGCCAACGCCAGGACTCCAGGGGCGAGATATGCTGAAAGAAATTGTCAGTTTCGGACATAAAAAAGGCTTAAAAATCATTCCCTGGTTTGAATTTGGCTTCATGGCACCTGCCGAGTCAGAACTAGCCAAACATCATCCGCAATGGCTGACCACTCACCGCGACGGTACTCGCATTGTCAAAGAGGGTAGACACCATCGGGTTTGGCTGAACCCCTTTCGCCCAGATGTACAACAATTCATCCAAGATTTAATCGTTGAAATAGTCCGAAACTACAAGATCGACGGCATTCAATTTGACGACCATTTTGGCTTACCTGCTGAATTAGGGTACGATGCTTACACAGTTGCATTGTACAAACAAGAACATCGTGGTCAAGCTCCTCCGCCTCATCCTCAAGACCCTGAATGGGTAAGGTGGAGATCAAACAAAATCACCAGCTTCATGAAGCTGGTGTTTAAAGCCATCAAAGCCAGTAAAAAAAATTGCCTAGTTTCCATTGCTCCTAATCCCCAACGCTTCTCCTACCTCTTCTCCTTAGCGGACTGGGAAAAGTGGGAACGCATGGGACTCATTGAAGAACTCGTTTTGCAAGTGTATCAGGATGACTTGAACACCTTTATTAGTGAATTAGAGTCCCCAGAAGTAAAAGTAGCACAGAGTCATATTCCGGTGAGTATCGGCATTATGGCTGGATTGAAAGATAAATTTGTCCCCATGCAACAAATTCAGACACAAGTGCAAAAAGTACGCGATCGCAACTTTGCCGGAGTCTCCTTCTTTTTCTACGAAACTCTTTGGAAAATGACCAAGGAAACCCCACAGCAACGCTTATCAGGCTTCCATAACCTCTTTCCAACAGCGGGGAGATGAGTCCATGAACAGGGTGTGGGGTGTGG
>CAZZXJ010000333.1:0-7112 GCA_964657905.1 uncultured Stigonema sp. | reverse complement strand
CTTTTGACTTTTGACGAACCCGTTCGCGTAGCGTCTCCGTCAGGAGAAGGGGCTGACTCCTTATACTAGCAACTTACACAGGTAAGGTTAAATCGAGTTCCTACTGACGAGTAAGTGCTAATGCAGATCTTAGTAGGAATTCTTATGCAAACTTAGAATATATCGCTAAAGTCATATATAGAAAACCACAAACAATCATGCCTAGCCGTCCTATCTATCTAGATTGCCAAGCTACCACACCCGTAGATGAACGGGTACTTACGGCAATGCTACCCTACTTCACCGAACACTTTGGCAATCCATCCAGCATCAGTCATGTTTATGGCTGGGAAGCGGAAGCGGCTGTAAAACTTGCACGGGAAATATTAGCAGACGCAATCAACGCCACACCAGAAGAAATTATCTTTACTAGCGGCGCAACAGAAGCTAATAATTTAGCTATCAAAGGTGTTGCGGAAGCTTATTTTCAAAAAGGGCAGCATATTATTACTGTAGCAACTGAACATAGCGCGGTGCTTGACCCTTGTAAGTATCTCAAAACTCTTGGTTTTGAAATTACAATCCTCCCAGTTCAAAAAGATGGACTTATAGATTTATCAGAGTTGGAACTTGCTTTTCGTCCCGATACAATTCTGGTTTCGATCATGGCTGCTAATAATGAAATTGGTGTGTTGCAGCCATTGGCAGAAATTGGTGCAATGTGTCGATCGCACAATGTTCTTTTCCACACCGACGCCGCACAAGGGATCAGCAAAATTCCCCTCGACGTGCAAGCGATGAAAATTGACTTAATGTCGCTAACAGCACATAAAATATACGGTCCCAAGGGCATCGGTGCGCTGTACGTCCGTCGCCGCCATCCTAGAGTGCAAATGGCTCCGCAGCAGCATGGTGGTGGACATGAACGGGGAATGCGCTCTGGCACTTTATATACACCGCAAATCGTAGGGTTTGGTAAAGCGGTTGAGATAGCTTTACAAGAACAAGCGACAGAAACCCAACGCCTCACCCAGTTAAGACAAAGATTGTGGGAACAGCTACAGCTAGAGGGAATTCATCTCAATGGACATCCTACCCAGAGATTACCGGGGAACCTGAATATCAGTATTGCGGAAGTGGATGGAGCCGCACTGCTGTTAGGATTACAACCAGTGATGGCAGTGTCTTCTGGATCAGCTTGCTCCTCAGCCACTACTGCACCCTCCCACGTCCTGACATCTCTAGGACACTCGGAACAACTAGCTTATGCCTCTGTGCGGTTTGGTATTGGACGCTTCAACACTGCTGAGGAGATTGATAGGGTAGCAGCACACGTTATATCTACTATTCAAGGTTTACGCAAGCAGGCGACGCTTGTGTAAATTGAACCACAGAATTGCTAAATTGAAAACTGACATCTTGGACGAATGCGTTTGATTCGAGCTGGGGTGCGAGACCAGAATAAAAAAGGATTTTAGCCGTTTTTCATACCGTCAGCACGAAGAGAAGTCAAAATAAAAGAAAACTATAAAAATGGCAGCCAAGAAAACCAAAAAGCCACAGGCACAGAAGCCAGAGCAAACACTGCTTTCCATTAAGCCATTGAATAAAGTGGAGGAACGCCTCGACGTACCACCAGTGGAGGAACCAGTCAAAGAACAGCCTACTGTTCCGCTGTCGGTAATCCCCAAGCCAGTAAAGCGGTTGCCTGATGTTGCCAGCGCACCCACTCCTCCAGTCGAGGAGGCAGGTGAGCCGCAGGTACCAAGTAATGCAATCTTCCAAGCAGTGGGTATCATTACCGGAATAGTGAAATTCAATCCGGAAGGTAAAGCAACAGTAGCGATCGGGGACAAAGAGTACCAACTGTACTATTCCCCCAATCACCGTAAGGCTTTCGATGCACTCAGGCTGCAAGCAAAGAAGAATCCGCTGAAGGTAGAACGGTTGATTGTGTATCCCAGGGTAATGCATTTTCCGTCTCGTGAGCAGCACTATCAAATGAGTTTCCAGTTGCTCGGATTCGAGAGTCCGCAGACCACAGAGGGAATTACTAAGGAGCTTGAGGATTTTGAATTTAGGCTTTGTGGTCTGTGGCAATTCATCCCGGTCTGTCAAATTCCGTGTATCTCGGTTTTTAAAAATTTCACTGGGGAACGGTTGGAATACATCAAGCAGGCAGAGCCAGAGAAGAAAGTGCGGTTCATGAAAGCGAGCCATATTCCACTGATTTGGCGGGATTCACCTGTACGCCCGTTCAAGTTCAATCCCAGAATAGAGCAAGGTAAACAGGGGCATTCATCATTTGTAGAGGTGCTGGCTAAATTTCTTCCTGGCGGCGATGTTTTTGGATTTATCCGTATGATGGGAGAGCCAGGAAAAGCTCCCAAATTTTTGAAGGCTGGGAAGAAAGATAAGGCGGAAGCGCTGAAAACTAAGGTGGCGATTGCTAAAAAAGGTACTACTCAGAAAAAGTCTTGGGGGAAGCCCAAGAAAAAAGATTCATAAAATTGTTATAAGTTGTGGGGTCTTCACCCCACAGCCGGTTAATCAGTGGTAAGTATAGAAATATACTTATCTTTTTCTTCTAAGTATAATAGAGATATAGGGCGATCGCTACATACAAGCCATAGTAAGGAACTGCAAACATAAATGTCTTGACAGCTTATCTACCTGATGATAAATGTTGGTAATTGCCACTTTTCTCCTAGAAATGAATAATCAACAATTGGTAAGCATTCTCCAAGACCATAGTTACAATAATTTTCGATTTGGCAATCAGGAGATATCCTGTGAATATGGCGACGATTCTCGCTTTTGTTTAATCCTCCAAAAAGCGGACATCAACGATAGCTTGGGTAATACCCATTTGCAATTTGTCTTGCTGTATAAGAATGAGCCGCAAAATCCATTACTTTTACTTGCCGTTTCTACTCACTTATTCTTGGTAACGCCTGGGGTGATTCTGACCCTAATCCAAGAAGCTATTTGGGATTTTTTTAATTTTTAATTTTTCATTCCAAGGGATCAGTACTAGTTTTCTGCTTGACTGCTTCTAGCAGTGTCCCTACAGCCTGCTCTTTTTGGGGGTCTACACCTTGAGCGTATTCTAATGAGAATGGAACGTTGATGTCTGGGGTAACGCCTTTCCCCTCTAACCTTTGTTTTTCATTGACAAATACATTTGCAACTGCTAAGTAAACAAAGCTACCATCCTGCATGAGGAAAGGACTCCCAGCAAGTACCGCTCCCGCCGTCTTGGAACCTAGTAGGGGTCCAATTTTGTGTTGCTGGAAGCCAAACGCTAAAATTTCTTTACTACTTCGGCTTCCCTCATTTACTACCATGACCACAGGCTTTTTCCATTGAGAGATATATTTATATCTCTTGCCACTACGGGAAACACTGGTAACAGTTGGACCAACCTTAGCAGTGAATATGTTGAGATAATTGATATCTCCTCCACCCCATCCGTCTCTAAGATCCAAAACTAACCCGTCGGCAACTTTGAGGCGACCATAGATCAAGTCGTCCTGAAGCTGCTGTTGGTCTGGATCAGCTGCGTTTGACCAGATATGAACATAGCCTATTTTCTTACCCTCTCGTTGAATGACCTGGGTACTGGCTTTTTGAGCCGCCAGAAACATAGTGGTTGCGTCTAGCATTTTTGGGGCGATCGCAATTTCTTTGCGACTGTTGGGATCGGAGGAATACTGGATTGACACCTGGACTTTCATACCTGCTTTACCCACAAAAGACTGTATCGATTGGTACGGGCGACCATCCACGCTCAGCAGTTGGTCGCCCACTTTTAACCCAGCTTCAGCAGCTGGACTTCCATCAAGGATGGCGCTAACAAAGGTCTTAGCATTGATATCTTTGGTGAATGCGCCAATTCCACTGTATTCAACTTTGCCGTTTGGAAGGAACTTTTTTAACTGCTTTTGTAACTCAGTGTTCCTTGGCTGAAAAACTCCTAAAAGCTGGTAATATGCTGGCTCATCCTTGGTATAAAAGTGGGTGTGTGAACTGTGCAATTCAGAGAGCATCTGATTGATGACAGCAGCAACTTCAAGGCTTGACTTGGTTCGCGCTGCTTGAGGCTGATACTTTGCCCGCATCGCTTTCCAGTCTACTCCATTAAAATTTGGGTCGTAAAAATTGTCGTTGACTGTTTGCCAGACTTGTTCAAAGACTTTAGTTTCGGGTGTCGCCAGTATCTTGGGCAATGGTGAAGTCAACCAGACCAGGAGCAAAACTGAGCAACTTATCAGCATTGCAGTAGCTAACCTAGTTAACTGAGTAAGTCTTAGTCTTTTCATTGTGCTCTCCTAAAGTCTCGTAGGTGAGTTCCTGATTTGCCCAGTTAGTATCTTGAAGAAATTCACTGAATGTGGTCAGCAGTCCTGGAAACTCTTCCCTAAGGTGCTGGACATCGGCTTGATAACCCTTGGTGCGATACCACTGTATCAGACTGAACAGTTCCTTTCGCCCGAGGAGTAAGAAGATCCAGGCGGGTGTCTCTTTGTAGACAACTGGAATCCCCTGTGCTTTAGAGAATGCTTCCGTAAGCTGCTTTGGAGTCAGCACATCGCCAGCAAGCTCAATTTCTTGACCGATGTACTTGGAAGAATGTTTCATAACGTAAGCAGCAATGCGACCCATGTCCTGATTCGCAATCAGATGTAGGGGCTTGTCAGGCTGAACGGAGAATCGGAAGACACCCTTGAGGATGGACGGTCGGGTGTACTTCTTCCAAAACTCCTCCATAAATAGGCAGGCACGCAACATGGTCGTCGGTAAGCCAGCCTCTTTGAGAATCTGCTCTACCTTGTACTTCTGCTCAATATGGCTGATGCCAGAATTCCTATCCGCCCCGCCTGCTGAGTTATACACGCAGTGCTTGATGTCGGCGCTCAATGCAGCTTGTGCAACTCGCTTTGCACGGACGACTTCTAGCGGGTCGGGCTTGGCGGAGTCTGCTGAGGTGGCGTGGCAGTAAACAGCCGAAATCCCGGCAAAGGCTGCTGCCAGTGAGTCCTCATCGTCTAGGTTTGCCTCAACAAGCTCAACTCCTGCATCGCTCATCATTGACAGGGAAGGACGGTTAAGGTCAATTTTCCTAGTTATAACACGTAGGTCGGTAACTCCCTGTTCGAGAAATCCCTTAACCACATTTCCTCCGGTACCGCCTGTAACTCCGATAAGTAGGACTTTACCGATTTTCGACTCTATGCTATCAGGGGAATGTGACATACTGCTACCTAGAGTTCTTCGTTATATATTACTCACTTCCCGGTATAAGGGATAAGGAATGTCTATCCTTATACCAATTTGAAAAATGATTGCAACAGATGATTGGTTTACCCGATGTCGCGATGATCGACGATGTGTTGCATTCAAAAATAAAATTGCTATGACCTGAAACATTACCCAAATATTCTATATAATACATATCTCCGAAAAACAATGTAGAGACGCGTAAGCGTTGCGGCACGAAGTGCCAGATCGGGTCTCTACAAAGGTTGTAGACAACGCACAATTAATTTCTGGAGATATCTAATATATATAGTCTTGTCTGCTGAGTACGATTAATGACTATTTTTGCCATTGATTTTCCCCGATTTTTATCGAATATCTTGCGTTCAATATGTTTGATCAGCAAAAATGTATGATATGATTAATATGAAGTTATCCCAAAAAAAATTGAGCGCTACACTCCGCTCCGCTAACCAGGGCAAAAAAAGAAGAGAAAAGTGCTAAAGGGCTAAAGTGCCAAGGGCTAAGTAGTCCTCTGCGCCGCACCGCACACTACCCGAAAACTGAAGTAGTCGAGGCCGTAGTCGTCCAGGGAATTCCCGCAGCGGTTAGCAGAACGGCAGTCCTCAGGAAGGTAGCTCCACGAACCACCGCGCAGCAGGCGAGAAAAATTATCATTATCATCAGTTAGCCACATACTACCATCTGTGGGCGTACCCTCATAATTCTCATGCCAATGGTCTGCACACCATTCCCACACATTGCCATGCATATCGTCCAAACCAAAAGCATTTGCTACGCCCAAGCTACCTACTTCTGTTGTTTCTCCTCTATAAGTTCCCTTTACACCAGCACCATAAGTATAGTCAGCATTGTAATTTGCTAGTTCTGAGGTAATTGTTTCTCCAAAGTGAAATGACTTAGTCGTACCAGCACCACAAGCATATTACCACTCAGCTTCACTCGGTAGACGGTAGTGCCTGCCAGTATGCTGAGATAGGCGATCGCAGAGATCGTGACTATCATACCATGAAACTTGTTCAACGGGGCGATTTGCACCTTTAAAATAAGATGGGTCAGGGTTAAGTTCGCGGTTTACTTGTGGAAGCGCTGCTACTGCTTGCCATTGAGCTTGGGTGACAGGATACTTACCCATGAAGAAAGGTTGAATCGTTACTGTATGTTGGGGGCTTTCAGCGTCTGAGTGTCCCAGTTCATTAGTTGGCGACCCCATTAAAATACTTGACTGCACAAGTCAGACAACAACAGGTCAACCTCTGCTACCCAAGGAACTTGCTCACCTCGCAAAAACTCATTGCGTAAGTAGTTCACTAATTCTGGAGTCAGTACCAAAGGTAATGCAGCATGATACGCCAATAGCCCATAAGACTCATCAAAACGCCACACAAACCTATCTACTCTACTGATTGTTTCGCCTGTTCTGCATCAGCCATTGTCATTGTCAAGGTGAGTGGAGGTGTTGTAGTGGTTGTCCGCGTACAATATCAATGGCATTACTTAAACCATTATTATTCATTTGATACCAATGTATCAAATTAGCAATGATTTCTGCTGAACTACCAATCCAACGTTCTTCTGGCATGGGATTTAACCAAGCAATCAAAGAACTATGTCGCTTCAGTTGAAATAAAAAACTGGTAGTTGCCCGAATTCGCTTTAACTCACGATACCCCCGTGCTGCCCCAGCATCACTGACAATCAATATACTAGTTTCACGATCGCAGGTTGCTAATACCGTTTTTAAGTCAACTGGTTCTGTCAGATAGCGGTCTTTGTAAACGTTGGCAGCAGGCACGTTATGGAAATAAAAGACATTGACTTTTTCCGGTTGTAAAGAACTTTCGTAGAGTGCC
>CAZZXJ010000332.1:4709-7114 GCA_964657905.1 uncultured Stigonema sp. | reverse complement strand
CTGACTCCTGAATTCTTGCGGATAAATTGATGTTTTGCAAAAAGGCGGTAAAGCTGGGTTGAGCAGGCTCAAGCTGCTACTATCGGATTCGGCTAAGCAATCTTAGCTGTGGCGTTACCTGGGCTGACAACCTTGAAAGTTTTAGGTGCTGTTAGTACTTTTCAAGACAACCTCCTACTTTCAATTGTCATGGTTCAAATATGGAAAACATTTTGGTTGAAGTTTTTTATATTTATGTTAAGATAATCCCATATTAACATAATTATGGGATTATGCAAAGATACAATTTAAGACTTTCTGATCAAGAGTATGAGAGGTTAAAAAAAATAGCACAAGAAACAGAACGCTCGATCAATGACTTAATCAGGGAAGCAATTAGACAATATGCAGATAGACTGGCGGGTTAAAACCCCCACTTAGCTTACACTTAATCGGCTATAAGCTGGAGGGGATCAGCATATGCCCGGTAAGCGTGAATAGGCTTTATTTGTTTATTCCTTGTATGGATACAGCAGTTTTCCCTACCAAATATATTGGGTAATTTGCACTCATAGGTATACTCCTTTTGCGGATACCGTCAGTCTGTAATCTCTCGCCTTGGATTTTTAAGAAAAATGGTGTTGCGTCTCTATCATGTTTTACTCGGTTGTGCAATGCTTGTGTTGATACCCATAGGAACAAAGTTTGCTTGGCCCCAGGTTTTTTTAGCTAGCAAGTTCCAGTCAACTCCAGTAGCACAAAACCGTATTGATAAAACCCAGGCTCAAACTACAGCCAAACCCAAAGAGGACTCTGTGACCCCAACCCTCAATCCTACTGAGGAAAATATCTGGAAGAATATTTTGGGGAAAACTGCTGCTCCTTCTAACTGGCAGGTTACTCCTTGTGAGGGGAAAGTACTTCTGCTGTGCGTGTCTTCCAAAGAAGGACGTTTAGGTACGGTGGAGATCGGGGTATACCCACTTGGGCAGCAATTGGATTTTCAAAAAATGCTGACAGCAACTGGTATTCAACTTAGTTCCAAAGTCGAATACCAAAATCCTAAGTACCAAACCCAAATTTCATCAGCACTCAAAGCTTGGATCGCAAAGTATTACGCGGTTCTATCAAAAGACAATCAAGTTAGTTATGGTAATAACATTACTGTAAAAGCCATATCTCCGCAACAGGTAGTTGTTGGTAAACTTCCGGGAATGCGTTATGAATTTATAGGACGCAAGCGGCAGGGCGAAGTATACGAGCAACATCTCGGTTATGTCGCTTTCGACGGTACTGCTCTTTACGTAATTACTACTGCCTTTAACCCAGCCTTGGAAACAGGTAAGTTTGAAACACTAGAAAATTTTCAACTTTTTGAACCGCATTTGTCGGCAATTGTGGCGGATCTGAGGTTACGAAGATAAGGGCACGGCAATGCTTGGGCGGGCAAGAAGCCCACCCCAGAAGCTATAAAATTAAATTTCAGCTGAAGCTCGCTCAATCAAGCGACGTGCTAAGGTTTGCGTACCTGTATGCTCGTAATAATTCGTCGATACATCTAGGAACGCTCCGAGATAGTCGAGTTTGTCACCTGTAAATTCGACAAAAGTTTGCAAGTTGCTGGCGACCTTTTGTGGGGTTAAACCCTTTGATCCCACTAGGTTACCCATCCAGCCTGTCACTGAATTAAAGCTTTCGCCAATAAAATTCAGTTTACTGCCGGAATCTTCACCGGGGATGTCGTCTCTAATATTTTGAAAAGTCGAGTTTTGTTCTAACTCGTGTGGAGTTGTCTGACTAATCCAAGAAAGCGATCTGTCGATGAAGCCTGAACCTAAGGGTATCAAACCATCAAAGCAAACCAAAGCAGCCATGCGCATGAACGACTCACCGCTATATTCACCCAACGACGCGACAAAATCCCCAATGCTGTCTCCGGGAATACCGTTAATTTGGCAGAAAGCGGTCAACTCAGCAACTAATTTCAGGCACAGATCAATGGTTTGTGCTTTCTCAGCTTTGGGAGTGACGTTATTTAAAAAACCCAACAGGGGTATTTTTTCACCAACTTTGTTAGCCAAAGCCGCGGCACCAAGTGCTTTATCTGTTCTATCAACCGTTTGATAGAGCCACATGGCTCGTTGGTATCCCTGAGAACGGTCGTTGTAGAGATAAATCGCTCGTTCGCCAATTTGCTGAATCAGGTCTTCGTCGGTTTCACCAGTAACGGTTTTAATGGTGTTCACAAAGCCAACCACGTTTTGCCACTCACCAGGAGCGACAAAATCGAGCGATCGCAACGCAGAAACAGTTAAGTTATTAGTTGGTAGTTCATCAACCAACTCTTGAATGGGTTTAGCCACA
Organism: uncultured Stigonema sp.; assembly: GCA_964657905.1. GTDB lineage: Bacteria > Cyanobacteriota > Cyanobacteriia > Cyanobacteriales > Nostocaceae > Stigonema. The sequence continues at coordinate 4,771 of CAZZXJ010000332.1, read as the reverse complement.
ATAGTCTCCTTATTAGTTAATGGTTAGTGGTTAGTGGTTAGTAGTTATTTGTTGTTAGGTTG
>CAZZXJ010000332.1:0-4699 GCA_964657905.1 uncultured Stigonema sp. | reverse complement strand
ACTAACAACTAACAACTAACAAATCAGGCTTTCAGGCGAGACAGACCATCAAGGTTAAATTTCTGTATCCAAGCTTCGCGATCAGTGGCTGTAAATGACGGATTGCGGGATTGCACTTTTACCTGATAGCGATCAGCGACTAAAATAGCAGTGCCGGTACTGCCTTGGGTAACAGATGGATATCCAGCTATTTTCTGAGTGCTGCTTTTGAATTTTTCCGCAGGGTTGGATGTACCTTTTACCCCTTGTGTATCAGAAATTGAAATCACAGCGAGGTCTTTGCCCTCTTTTTTCAACTTGGCTTCAGAAAAGCCTTTTTTCTCTTGGGTATAGACGCGTTCATACCCATCCCCAGCCTTGGGGAAAAACTTGTTAAATTCACTACCTTGGGTTGCGTCTTTGGCGATCGCTTGACCGCTTCTTTGCTGAGTGCTTTGTTGTTGTGCCTGATCAAAACGTCCAGGAGTCTTTGGTGTACAGGCTGTTGTAAATATTAACAAACATAACAACAAAGCAGCTAAAACCCTACGGGCACGGGGGAAAATCATGTCTTGCTCCTCCTTATGCTTAACTTTCCATTTCAAGTTAGGAGTTATGAGTGAGGATTAAAAATCATTACTCCTAACTCCTAACTCTTACTTAACTACGATAAGCGACTACAGCATAGAAGGGGTCTCCTCCTGCTGCGCCTATCCACTGCAAGAAGTTACTCACTGTTGACTGACGTACAATTACTTCTGTTCGGTTAAATCCCGGCACAGAAGAGAAGTAGCTTTTTACTAATTCAACTCTACTAGCTTCCGTTCCCTCTCGCCACGCTTGAATCGCTTTTTGAAAAAACATTCGGTTAGAAAAGCTGATAATTGCCACGCCACCAGGTTTGAGGATGCGGTGAATTTCGGAAAATACAGCTTCTGGATATTGCAAATACTGCACTGAAACGCAGTTGAGAACGGCATCAAAATCTTGATCCTTCAAGGGTAGCTGAGGATTTTCGTTGATATCTTGCACAAAGTAATGATTTAATTGAGGATTGCGTGCCAGTTCCAAGGCATTGAGTCCATGTCCCTCAACATAAGCAAACTCCATCTCTTGTGGCAGATGCGACACCCAGCTGCTCATCATATCAAAAATGCGGGTGTGGGGTTTAAGGCTCTGGCGATACAAATCTGTTAGCTGTTGAATAAAGCCTTCGTCCACATGGGTGACAAAGCGGGGATATTCGTAGAACTGCTTGTCGTCTGTATCATCAAGCTTAGTGCGTTGATTCGGTTTCAGCGGCATAAACGTTTAATTAGGACAACTGTTCCTAAAATCATGGTAATTTCAGGTAGTCTACTGCTATTAGCCACGCCTGGTAATGCGTTCTTGGTACGGTGCAAGAGTACAAGTTGATTGAAATCCGGAATTAGTAGTTAGTAGTTAGTGGTTAGTGGTTGTTTTTGACAACTAACAACCAGTTGACTATTGACTGAAACTATATTAGTGTTATACTAATATTACGTACCCTAAGTAATTTAGGAAATGGTTCACATAGTGGGATCTGATAATTCTCAAGATTTGGAGTCGTGGCAGCAAATTCGGGCACCGTACGGTGTAGGCTACCGAATTAAACTGCTGTCACAACTCGTCGCCCGCAGGTTTACGGAACGCTTGGAGCCCCTTGGACTCACCCCCTTTCACTGGGTAGTATTATGCTGCTTGTGGGAAGAAGACGGTTTACCGACTTCCGCCATTGGGGAAAAACTGCAACAGGTGGGAGGGACTTTAACTGGTGTACTGGATCGTATGGAAGAACGCAGCGTGATTCGTCGAGAGCGAGATTCCCGCGATCGCCGTATCTGGCGCATTTGGCTAACGGATACGGGCAAGGCACTAGAAACAGTGTTACCACCCCTAGCAGTGGAAATTCGTGAAGAAGCTATGCGCGGTGTCTCCTATACTGAGCGCGAGCAATTTTGTAAAATTTTGAACCAGGCGATCAATAATCTGTCTTAGAAAGTATACTAGAATAATCCCAGTAAGTGAAGTTTAATTAATTTTTATTGCATGGATAATACGTGTACTAAGCAAACGAGGAATAACTTTTCTTAAACTGATATTACGCATACTAAATAAAAAACTACTGATTAATTCATCTACCGATCAAGTAAAAAGTTATGGAACGCACAAGTACGACTGAATTAAACGGACGCAACGGACACAAAAGTGTAGTGTTGGATAAAGAACTAATTACTGACGTAGAGACATTGGAAGCTCGTACCTCACCCAATGCCGTAATGCCAGAAGCTGATGTCCATCCTCAAGTAGAGCCAGCACAGGAGGAAGTCAAACCCGAAGTACCAGAAAAACCGAAGGGTAACAAAAAGATTCGTCGTTTGCTTTTGCCATTATTGGGCCTTGGTGCGATCGCCGCAGGTGGTTTTGGTTATCAGTGGTGGCAATACGCTTCTACCCACCAAGAAACAGACGACGCCACAGTTGCAGGACACGTTCACCAAGTTAGTAGCAAGATCCCAGGAACTGTTAGCTTGGTGCTGGTCGATGATAACCAGCAAGTGAAACAGGGACAGTTGCTGGTGAAGCTCGATCCCCGGGACTATGAAACTAAAGTACAGCAAGCAGCAGCAGCACTACAAAGCGCGCAGCGTCAGGCGAGTGCAGCCCAATCAAACATTTCCTTAGCATCACAAACTACCACTGCTAAAACAGCTCAGGCTCAAGGTGATGTCAATGCTGCAATAGCCGGAATTTCTGCAGCGCAAGCAGCAGTACAAGAAGCGCGATCTGGGATACCGGCGGCTGAGGCTGCTGTTCAGGAGGCGCAAGCGGGTATTCCCGCAGCGCAAGCGCAGGTAGCACAGGCAAATGCCAATTTGCAAAGAGCGCAAGTTGATTACAAGCGTTACCAAGAACTGTATCGACAAGGTGCTATTCCAGGTCAGCAACTGGACACGGCTAGAGCGACTTATAATGTTGATCTAGCGCAAAAAAGTGTTGCCATACAGTCCGTGGAACAAGCACAAGCACGGCTAGCCTCTGCCAGACAAGGGGTAGCAAAAGCACAGTCTCTACTTGCACAAGCGCAAGAAGGTGTAGCCACTGCACAAGCAAAACTGGCAGCATCCAGAGGAGGATTCCAACAAGCGACTGCTGGCGGACAACAAACAGCAGTGAATCGTAGTCAGTACGAAGCAGCACAAGCAGCCATTAGCCAAGCAGCTGCATCCCTCAGAGATGCACAGTTGCAGCTATCTTACACCAACATTACCTCACCTGCTGCCGGACGGGTAGGGCGGAAAACCGTGGAAGTTGGTAACCGGGTACAAGTGGGAACACCGGTAATGGCGATCGTGGATAACGAGGATTGGGTAGTTGCCAACTTTAAAGAAACACAGTTGGAAAACATGAAGCCGGGAGAATCCGTGGAAGTTAAACTGGATGCATTCCCGCATCAGACCTTTAAGGGTCGTGTTGATAGTATTTCTCCTGGTTCTGGCGCTCAGTTTGCCCTCTTGCCTCCAGATAACGCTACAGGTAACTTTACCAAAATTGTGCAACGTATCCCTGTGAAAATTGTTTTTGAGCAACAGAGTATCAAAGGATACGAATCGCAGATTACACCAGGCATGTCTGCGGTAGTCAGTGTGCGAGTCAAGTAATAGTTCCGCCGGAACGTCTGTACGGGAGTCAGTAGGGTGGGCAATGCCCACCATGACTTATAGCGGATTTCAACCGGATGAAGTACACCCACAACGTAGGGGCAAACGGCAGGAGCGCCCCTACCTGATGTACCTCACTGAATCGCAAACCGCTATATATATACAGCTTTGGGATAGACACTTTTTCGTTAAAATATTTTATTGAACCACGAACACACTCAGGTACTCAGATGGTTACAAGCCAGCGTGAATACTACATTTCACCAGAAGAATATTTAGAAGGCGAGAAAGTAAGTCAAATTAGACACGAGTATATTGATGGGCAAGTTTACGCAATGGGTGGGGGAAGTGATGCTCATGTCACCATCACTCTGAATTTGTCGATCCTGCTGCGAAATCATCTCAGGGGTAGTGGTTGTCGCGTTTACATGGTAGATATGAAATCACAAATTGATGCAATAAACCGCTACTACTATCCTGATATCATGGTGACTTGCGATGCACGGGATAGAGAGTTTGAATATTTTAAGTGCCATCCTTGTTTAATTATAGAGGTGCTGTCTGACTCCACAGAAGCATTTGACCGAGGTAAGAAGTTTGCTGACTACCGACACTTAGAGTCACTTAAGGAATATATGCTAATTGCACAAGACACAATGAGTATGGAGTGCTTCCGCCGCAATGATGAAGGACACTGGGTACTCTACCCTTATGGGAAAGGCGAAGAAGTACATCTAGCTAGCGTTGATTTTCGTTTTCCCATAGCAGCGATATATGAAGATGTCTCAGTTGTACAAAATTGATACTCTCTTCCCCCTCATAATTTACCCCTAAGAAGCCAGTCAAACTAGTACAGCGGGCGCGGAAATAAACCTAGCATACTAGGCGAGGAAGCCCTTCGGTCTACAAAATGGCGCAAAAGCCCGGAATACAATTCTTTTGACTTTTCAATGAGTGACTTTTGACGAACGCCTTGCGGTACTAGTACACCACGGCGGAATTAGAGTTACCATCCCAAACAGCCAAAAACCTTGTAT
>CAZZXJ010000331.1:0-7192 GCA_964657905.1 uncultured Stigonema sp. | reverse complement strand
GCTGCGGGCTGAGATTGCTTTGCTTCGCTCGCAATGACTGTAATTAATTTTGTGTAGTTACTTAATTCATCTGCGTACCCTCCGGGAAGCCTCCCTCCGGGCGTCTACATCTGGGGTTTCATTTCCTATTGTTAATACTTAATCCTTGGATCTACGTACGCATTTAAAATATCAATCAAAATGCTAGCACCCACGACAATCGCGGCAAAAAATACCAGTACTCCCTGCACTGTCGGATAATCCCGCAGGGAAATCGCTTCATATAGCTTATTTGCCAATCCGGGCCAAGAAAAAGTTACCTCAGTTAAAATAGCTCCACCCAACAGAGAAGCAAAGGTCAACCCTAAAACTGTAATCACTGGAATTAAAGCATTTTTTAAAGCGTGGGAAACCAAAATCTTTCTTTCAGGAATCCCTCTTGCTCTAGCTGCTTCTACATAATCTGCTCGCAGGGTTTGCTTTAAATTCACTCGCACAATTCGCTCAAAAATACCACTGAGCAAAATTCCTAAGGTGATACTCGGAAGGGCAAGATGGTGCAAAGCCGTGAAAAATTGATTAAGGTTTCCACTCAACAGACTATCAATAGTATACATACTGGTGATCCCAGTGGGAGCAGGCAAAGTAGAAGGAAAGCGTGTTCCTAAAGGAAACCAACCTAGCTGTACAGAGAAAATCAATTGTAGAATCATTCCCATCCAAAAGATTGGCAGTGAGTAAGTGATAATACCAAACAATCGCCCGCCAACATCTAAAAAAGTTCCAGGATGAGAAGCAGAAATAGTCCCAATTCCAATTCCGACTAAGAGGGCGATCGCCATACTGCAAACTGCTAACTCCACGGTTGCTGGGAAATATTGCCCAATCACGTCCCAAACTGGTTGTCCACGACTTGTCAAAGATGTTCCCAAATCTAAGCGCAGCAACTGTCCAATGTAATTTAGGTACTGTAGCCACAAGGGAAGATCTAAACCCAGTTGTTTTCGCAATTCTTGTTTGGCACTTTCTGGCGCATGTCCACCAAGAATCGCATCAGCTGGATCTCCCGGAGTTGCACGCAGCAGTAAAAACACCATTGTCGTGACAGTCCAGAGCATCAGTGGAGCTAAAAGCAAACGAGCGGTGATGTAATACTGTAGGGCTTTAGAGCGGGACATAGTTGGGAATGATGAATGATGAATTATGAAAGATTTTAATTCATAATTCATCATTCATCATTTTTTGATTGTCTTGTAAATCAGATTTTGGGTGGGGTCAAGTTGTACGCCGCTAATACCTTTGCGAGCAAATACATAGTCTTTGTTTTGCCACAAGGGAACATAAGGAACATCTGTCGCCTCTTGGGACTGAATGTCTGCAAAAATTTTCTTACGTACTTCAGGGTTTTGCTCTTGACGTTGCTGAGCAATTAGCTTGTTTATGGCTTCGCTATAGTAAAATGACCCCTGATTTTGACTTCCTCCGTCTTCACATCCCTTGGCGTCTGAACCTTTTTTACAATCCAAAAACGGTTGAACATAATTGTCGGCGTCCAAAAAGTCTGGATACCAATCGAGTAATGCTACGGGATATAGACCCTTGGTGATATCTTTAAAGAAGGTAGCGGCTTCTACAGGGCTGATTTCAAGTTGCAGGGTACCATCCATCTTTTGCTCAGCAAGGGCTTTGAGTGTCTGGGCTGCCAGAGCACGACTAGGCGAACTAGAAGGATACCAAACTTGTAACTTTACAGGATTTGCTTTCGAGAAACCAGCAGCAGTTAACAATTGTTTAGCCTGATCGAAGTTACCATCGCCGTATTTATTTTTAAACACTGATTGGTAAACATTAAACGTTGTCGGCACCATGCTATACAGCGGTTCCGCTTGACCAAAGAATACTCGTTGATTTAACAGCGGACGGTCAACTAGCATTGCCATAGCTTGGCGAACTTCTGGTTTATCTAAAGGCTTTTGATTCCGGTTTAAAACCATGTAACTAACTACACTACCCTGCGCAGTAATCGCCTGCCAATCACCTTTTTTGGCACCGTCCTCTAAGCTACGAATTTGATCTGGTTCCAGAGACAAATAAGCTACATCCACTCCATTAGTACGGAACGTATTAAACAAATTTGCCGAACTGCTGAGGATTTGCAGGTTAATGCCTTTATTAGCTGGTTTTTCTCCCCAGTATTTCTCAAATACATCAAACCGTAGAGAATCAGGACCAAAGTTTGCTAACTTGTAAGGACCAGTGCCGACAAAGATATTCGGTTTAAATTTCCCTGTTCCAAGTTCGTAAGCTTTAGGCGAAACAGGAGTCACACCACTAAACCCCAAGAGCGACGGAAATGCTGCAAACTGCTTTTTCAACTTTATTGTCAACTCATACTCGCCTGTGGCTTTCACTGAGTCCACCAGATCCTTAAGCAAGAAAGAAGGTTTACCACCATTTCCGATAAAGCGCTGGAGACTAAACTCCATTGCTTTGGCATTAAAAGGAGTGTCGTCGTGAAACACAACTCCTTGACGCAAGGGAATTGTGTAAGTTAAACCATCTTGACTAACTTTGGGTAATGCTGTAGCCAGTTGAGGTTTTATTTCCGTGCTTCCTGGTTCGTAGGTGTAGAGGCGATCGCTCATGTTATAAACTAAGCCCAGAGACGCTAATTCATAGGCATCGGCAGGGTCGAGGGTACGCGGCTTCTGGGTCGTACCTATAGTAATGCGACCATCTCCTGTTGGGCTATTCACAGAACTAGATGGTGTCGTCGTCTGTTGGCGAGTACCGCAACTGACAACCAACAATAAACATAGACAAAACAAAGAAAGAAATTTTGTAATTTGATACCACCGTCTCACGGACAACGAAAACCAGGTCATAGCATTGGGATGATTAAAATTAGTGGTGAGCTATTTTAGTACTATATGTGCCGCTTGTACGGCTAAATCCCCCATTTGCAATTTTTCACGTGAAACGAGGCTATGTGCCTGTATGCACTTTAGCCGCAAGATGCTTACACAGCGAAGGGCGCACACCACAGATTTATTGGGGTGGCTAAAAGATCTCAGACAAAAATACAAGCTTTTATGTTCCTTTGAGGCTTGTTAATCACTGAAAGGTTTTTATTTAATTAAAAATACAAATATTGACTAAATTTGTTTTAAATTCATAATACCAGGGAATAAGCTTGTTAAGCTTTGGGAGATAGATTTACCTAAAAATCTCATGTTTATACATTAGCGACTGAGATGATCGCGATTTTGTGAAGAGCAGATTAAGAGTCTAATAGCGAGACTAAGAGCGTGAAGTACTTCTTTCTATCTGAGGGTTGGACAGTTGGCAGAGTGTGGGCATCTGATGGACTGTGGCAGATCACCGCATGGCGACGCCAGCCAGAAATTCAGCGAATGAATATTTGTCTCGTCGAGCAAGGCGAAGTGCTATGGCTTTATCAAGTTGAAGATGCCATTTTAACTGTGGAAGTGAAGCCAAAAACACAAGTACAAGTAGGCACATCTAGTCAAGCCATTGGTCAAGTAGTACTCAGACGTTTGATGAGTGCCGAACAGGTAATCGAGCGCTTAGGAAGTGCTGAGGCGAGGTGTCAGTTGCAAAACATCCAATCAGTAGTGCAGTAATGTTCTGGGCATGGCTAATTGCTAATTGTGAGAGTGCTAATTGTTAATTGTCAGTCTTCTATTAGCCATTAGCCATTAGCCAGTCTGACCTTAGCTACTGCCCAAAAAAGAGAGCTTTACGTAGCCTAAGCATAGTCAAGCTACGTAAAAGCCTCTATTTCCACGCTTGCAAACAGATCCATGAATAGTTACACTTTTTAAAACATTCTCATTTTTGCGCTTGGCGATCGCTACCCTAGAAGGTAAAGTACCTGAAAGGTGTAGGTATTGCTAAGCTACCCACCCTGTCTCATTTATGAGACAAAGCTGGGGAACAACTCACATTGGCAATAACAAAAACATTCAAAGAAGTCACTGGCGCGGCTTCTGCCGACGCTTGAACTTCGGTAAGAAAATTGCTTTGTAAACATAATTCATCTAGGAGGATCGTAGTCAATGGGACTACCCTGGTACCGAGTACATACAGTCGTTCTGAATGATCCGGGGCGATTGATTTCTGTACACTTAATGCATACAGCCTTAGTAGCAGGCTGGGCTGGTTCAATGGCTTTGTACGAACTAGCTATTTTTGATCCCAGCGATCCAGTACTCAACCCGATGTGGCGTCAAGGAATGTACGTGATCCCCTTCATGTCACGCTTGGGCGTCACCCAATCTTGGGGTGGTTGGAACGTTACTGGCGGTCCAGCAACCGACCCCGGTTTCTGGTCATTTGAAGGCGTCGCCGCTGCTCATATCGTTCTTTCTGGTTTGCTGTTTCTAGCCGCCGTTTGGCACTGGGTTTACTGGGATTTGGAAATTTTCCAAGACCCCCGCACTGGCGAACCTGCTCTCGACTTGCCAAAGATGTTTGGCATTCACCTGTTCTTATCTGGTCTGCTTTGCTTTGGTTTTGGTGCTTTCCACCTCAGCGGACTATTTGGACCGGGAATGTGGGTTTCTGACGCTTATGGCTTAACTGGTCACGTTGCACCAGTTGCACCAGAGTGGGGACCTGCTGGTTTTAACCCGTATAACCCGGGCGGTGTAGTAGCTCACCACATTGCTGCTGGGATCGTTGGCATTATCGCTGGTTTATTCCACCTGACAGTACGACCCCCCGAACGGCTATTTAAAGCCCTGCGGATGGGGAATATCGAAACCGTACTTTCGAGCAGTATTGCTGCCGTATTCTTCGCCGCTTTCGTAGTTGCCGGTACCATGTGGTACGGTAGCGCCACTACTCCAATCGAACTGTATGGTCCTACCCGCTATCAGTGGGATCAGGGTTACTTCGCGCAGGAAATTGAGCGCCGTGTGCAAGCTAACGTTGCTGAAGGCGCAACCCTTACACAAGCTTGGTCGGAAATTCCCGAAAAACTCGCCTTCTACGATTACGTAGGCAATAGCCCCGCTAAAGGTGGTTTGTTCCGGGTAGGTCCAATGAACAAGACCAATGGTATTGCTTTATCCTGGCTGGGTCACCCAGTATTTAAAGATGCCGAAGGTCGGGAATTGAGCATACGTCGTCTCCCCAACTTCTTTGAAACCTTCCCAGTGGTTATGACCGACAAAGATGGTATTGTCCGTGCTGACATTCCCTTCCGTCGGGCAGAATCTAAGTACAGCTTTGAGCAAGCTGGTGTGAGTGTTGACTTCTATGGTGGCGATCTCAATGGTCAGACATTTACAGATCCATCGGATGTGAAGAAGTATGCTCGTCAGGCACAGCTTGGTGAACCCTTCTTATTTGATGGGGATCAAAGTACAAGGTTTGGCAATTTAGCACTTGCGAAGCCAGATGGTGTGTTCCGTACCAGTCCTAGAGGTTGGTTTACCTTCGCCCACGCCGTATTTGCTTTGCTGTTCTTCTTTGGTCACATCTGGCATGGATCTCGGACAATCTTCCGCGACGTGTTTGCTGGTGTTGACGCTGACTTGGAGGAGCAAGTCGAATTCGGTGTCTTCCAGAAAGTAGGTGACTTGAGCACTAGGAAGAAAGAAGCTGTATAATGGAGCTTGTTAGTGGTTGGTTGTTAGTTGTCAGAAATTACGACTAACCACTAAGCAATAACCACTAACAATTCCTGTGACTATCATTACAGGCGGGATAGGTAGGAACTTTTGATATGGAAAGCATTGCTTACATCTTGATTTTCACTCTGGCAATAGGAACTCTTTTCTTTGCGATCGCATTTCGCGAACCTCCTCGCATTCAACAGAAAAAAGAGGAATAGTTGCTCAGTTCACGCATGAAGTATAAGATTTAGCTCATGAATAAATTCAGACGTTGTAATGTGTGTATTTATTCTGATTTGAGCCTTCATTCGTGCTTTGATCAGTACTTATAAGCTTTAGATAGCTAAATTTAAATTTTTTAACCGCTGTTACCAAGCATAGTAACAGTGGTTATTTATCTTTACTAATGAATAATATTCTGATATAATTGGGGATCTGGAAGTCAATGGATGCCCAGATATGTTTTTGTGCGCTAGGATTCAGAAAGGATGTAGGTGTAGATTGCCCTAAAGGCACTTGCATATACATCGCTAGGAGGCAAAAACTTTACGGAGAATAAAACCAGGAAACACTCAGCATGGTCAATCAGAAATTAACCGCTACTGAAATTGGATTTACTCACGACGATTTCGCTGCTCTACTTGACAAGTACGATTATCACTTTAGCCCAGGCGATATTGTACCAGGTACTGTTTTCAGTATAGAGCCACGCGGCGCACTGATTGACATAGGTGCTAAAACAGCAGCATATATACCTATACAAGAAATGTCTATCAACCGGGTAGATAGCCCGGACGAAGTTCTACAATCAAATGAAACGCGGGAATTTTTCATCCTTACAGATGAAAACGAAGATGGTCAACTAACACTTTCCATTCGCCGTATTGAATACATGCGGGCTTGGGAGAGAGTCAGGCAGTTGCAAGCAGAAGATGCTACAGTTCGTTCTGGCGTCTTTGCTACTAATCGTGGTGGTGCTTTGGTACGGATTGAAGGATTGCGGGGCTTTATCCCCGGTTCCCACATCAGCACCCGCAAACCTAAAGAAGAATTGGTGGGTGAAGATCTGCCTTTGAAGTTCTTAGAAGTAGACGAAGAACGTAATCGCCTTGTATTATCTCACCGTCGAGCGCTGGTTGAGCGTAAGATGAACCGCTTAGAGGTCGGCGAAGTAGTGATTGGTACAGTACGCGGTATTAAACCATACGGTGCCTTTATTGACATTGGTGGTGTCAGTGGTCTACTTCACATCTCCGAGATTTCCCACGAGCATATTGATACACCGCATAGCGTGTTCAACGTCAATGATGAAGTAAAAGTTATGATCATTGACTTAGATGCAGAACGGGGTCGTATTTCCCTGTCTACCAAACAGCTGGAACCCGAACCGGGTGACATGATTAAGAACCGCCAACTGGTATACGATAAAGCAGAGGATATGGCTGTTAGGTATCGGGAACAGCTGCTTGCTAAACAACAAGGTATCACTGTTGCACCTGCTGAAGAAGCTGTTTCGGCAGAGGCTGAGGAAATACCGCCAGCTATGGAAGAAGAAATACCGCCAGCTATGG